>JAJYXA010000058.1 GCA_021791235.1 Pseudomonadota bacterium | reverse complement strand
TGCGGTTGTCGACCGGCGCCGGATTGATGCGGTGCAGCAGCGCATCGGCGGTTTCCGGGCGGTGCAACAGCACGATCACCCCGGACTGCGATTCGGCGATGCGCTCCATCGCGCCGAGGATGGGCCAGGAATGGCCGCCGCCGGTGACGTCGAGGAAGTCCATCACCGAGAGCGGCTCGTGCACGCGCACCAAAGTTTCCTTGTCCGCGTGGATTTCGCCCTTGACCAGCGCGAGGTGGGTTTCGCGGGCGCTGGTGTCGCGGTAGGCGATCAGGCGGAACGCGCCATACACGGTCTGGATCAGGCGGTCGGCAACGCGCTCGACCAGGCTCTCGGTCTGGTTGCGGTAATGGATGAGGTCGGCGATGGCACCGATCTTCAGGCCGTGTTCCTGCGCGAACGGAATCAGGTCGGGCAGCCGTGCCATGGTGCCATCGTCCTTGAGGATTTCGCAGATCACCGAGGCGGGTTCGAGTCCAGCGAGCCCGGCGAGATCGCAGCCGGCTTCGGTATGGCCGGCACGTACCAGCACGCCGCCGGGCTGTGCGCGCAGCGGGAAGATGTGGCCGGGCTGGATGATGTCGGTAGCCTTGGCGTCGCGCTTTACCGCGGCCTGGATGGTGACCGCGCGGTCGGCCGCGGAAATGCCGGTGGTCACGCCCTCGGCCGCCTCGATCGACACGGTGAACGCAGTGCCGTGCGGCGTCTGGTTGTCGCTTACCATCTGTTTCAAGCCGAGCTGGCGGCAGCGCGCGTCGGTGAGCGTGAGGCAGATCAGGCCGCGCCCATACTTGGCCATGAAGTTGATCGCGTCCGGGCTGACATGCTCGGCGGCCATCACCAGGTCGCCCTCGTTTTCGCGGTCTTCCTCGTCGACCAGCACGACCATGCGGCCGGCCTTGAGTTCTTCGATAATTTCCAGCGTGGAGGCGAGGCTCATCAGTCTTTGTCCGTTGAATTGGTGAATTGCATCATGCGCTCGACGTAGCGCGCGATCATGTCGACTTCCAGGTTGACGCGGCTGCCCGCCAGCAGATGCTTGAGCGTGGTCATCTCCAGCGTATGCGGGATCAGGTTCAGCGCAAAGCGCGCGCCGTCCACATGGTTGACCGTCAGCGACACGCCGTTCACCGTGATCGAGCCCTTGCGGATGATGTAGCGCGCAAGGTCGGCCGGTGCGTCGATTTCCAGAAGATGCGATTCGCCCGCCGGCGCGAAGCGATGCACCGTACCGACGCCGTCGACATGCCCGGACACCAGATGGCCGCCGAGTCGGTCCGCCAGACGCAAGGCCTTCTCCAGATTGACCTCGGCGCCCGGTATGAAGCCCGCGGTGACGCGCAGGGTTTCGGCTGACACGTCGACGGTGAAACTGTCGGACGTCAGCGCCACGGCGGTCAGGCAGACGCCGTTGACCGCGATGCTGTCGCCGATGGCGACGTCGGAAAAATCCAGTCCGCCGCCAAGGATGAGCATGCGCGCGTCGGCGCCGCGGGCTTCGTATTCGTGGATGCGGCCGATGGATTGGATGATGCCGGTGAACATGCGTGTAAAGGCCTGCGGGTAGACCCGGCATTGTAGGCGTTTAGCGGGAGCGGGTGAACACCCGCGAGGGGTAGGCCGTGGTTGTAAGGCGCTAAAGCGTCGACAACCACGCTCCCCCGGGCAGTGGCGTGAGGCGTGCGGGTCGGCGGATATAAGGATAAACGTATCCTCAAGTTGCTATAATGTTCGTTTTGTAGGAATCGAAAGGCCGGCATGACGACCCCACCCACCTTTGCCATTCGCGGCCACACCCTCTTGCCTATCGTGCAGGGCGGCATGGGCGTGGGCGTGTCGGCCAAGCAGCTGGCGGGCGCGGTGGCGCGTGCCGGCGCGATGGGCACGATCGCCAGCATCGACCTGCGCCACCATCACGCCGATTTGAGCGAGCAGGCGAAGCACTGCCGCGACAAGGATGAACTCAACCGCCTGAATCTGATCGCGCTCGACCGCGAGATCAAGGCCGCACTGGAGATCGCGGCGGGCCGCGGGCTGGTGGCGGTCAACGTGATGAAGGCGGTGGAGGCGCACCCGGCCTACGTGCGCCAGGCCTGTGCCTCAGGTGCACAGGCGATCGTGATGGGGGCGGGGCTGCCGCTCGACCTGCCGGAGCTTGCCGAAGGCTACCCCGACGCCGCGCTGATCCCGATCCTGTCGGACGCGCGCGGCGTGGCCATCCTGCTGAAGAAATGGGGGCGCAAGGGGAGACTGCCGGATGCCATCGTGATCGAGCATCCCCGTTACGCGGGCGGCCACCTCGGCGCGCCGAACCCGGCCGAGCTCGCCAACGCGCGCTTCGACTTCGCCGAAGTGCTGCCCGGCATCTTCAAGGTGTTCGACGAGATGGGCATCGCGCGCGGGCAGATCCCGATCATCGTCGGCGGCGGCATCAACAGCCACGAAAAGCTGCTGGCCGCGCTGACGCTGGGGGCGAGCGCGGTGCAGGTCGGCACGCCGTTCGCCGTCACGGCAGAGGGCGACGCCCATCCCAACTTCAAGCGCGTGCTGCTGGATGCGAAACCCGAGGACATCGTCACCTTCATGAGCGTGGCTGGACTGCCGGCGCGCGCGGTGAAAACCCCCTGGCTCGCCAACTATCTCAAGCGCGAATCCAAACTGCAGGCCGTGGCCAAGGCCGACCCCGACCGCTGTGCCATCGGCCTGCACTGCCTGACGCAATGCGGCCTGCGCGACGGCCTCGAGAAGGCCGGGCAGTTCTGCATCGATTCGCAGCTGGTCGCGGCGCTGAAGGGCGACGTCAGCAAGGGATTGTTCTTCCGCGGCTCGGAGCCGCTGCCCTTCGGCAGCGACGTCCGGACCGTGCAGGAACTGATCGACTATCTGCTCAGCGGCGTCAAACCCCGGCAGGTGGCCCCCGCCCCCGAATCGGTGATTTCAGCGGCGTGAGCGCCCTCAGCGACCGCATCCATACCTTTGGCCGGGCCATGCTGGCGCGGCATGGCGAACGGGTGCACAAGGTCGCGCTCGACGCCGGTTTTACCTGCCCCAATCGCGACGGCAGCAAAGGCATCGGCGGCTGCACCTTCTGCAACAACAAGTCCTTCGCCCCCGGCGCGCGCGATCCGGCGCCGCTTGTCACCCAGTTCGAGCGTGC
>JAJYXA010000242.1 GCA_021791235.1 Pseudomonadota bacterium | reverse complement strand
AAGCACATCGGTTTGCCGAAGATGGCCGGCAACGATCTGGCACAAGCTGGTCAGCACCCGGTCGCCGGCGTGGTGGCCATGTGTGTCATTCACCGCCTTGAAGTGATCGATGTCGTACATCACCAAGGCAAGCGGTATCTTGTAGCGTGCCGCCCGCGCCATCTCGGCAGCCAGTTCCTGGTTGAACTTCAGCCGATTGAAAATACCGGTCAGGGGATCGGTGCTTGCCTGAAAATCCAGTTTTCGCGCCCGTTCTTCCAGTTCAAGCCGCTGCTCCAGCGCGATCTTGTCATGGCGCAGCCGTTCCATTCTCATGAAGTAGATCACGGTCAGGACTGCAAACAGCAGCGTGAGGGTGATGCCGAACAGGCGGCTGGCGGCAACCGCCGTGGGTATCTTCAACACCACGAAAGACCACCCGTCATGGCCGCTGTAACGGCGTCCCGCGTAATGGCGCTCGCCTTGGAAGACAATCCAGGCGCCATCCACGATCTCCTGCTTCAGCATGGGCGCATAGCGCAGGTTCCCGAACTGGCGCGAGCGTGTCAGCGCGAGTCGAGTCTCGGCCGGCAGCGGCCACAGTGTCTTGAACAACATGTCCGGCGCGCTGGCAAGAAATACGACCCCCTGAGGGGAAATGAGGAAAGCGTGCTCGATTCCCCTGAGGTCCGACCCGATCGGATCAAGCGGTTTCTTGATGACCGCGACGCCGGCAATCCGGCCCGCCTTGTCGCGAACCGGGTGGCTCGCGTAATAGCCGCGCTCCCCGGTGGTGACGCCGAGCGCATAGTAGTAGGCAGCCTTTCCGGCAATGGCTTCCCGGAAATAGGGACGGAAGCTGTAGTTCTTTCCCATCAGGCTGTCGCTTTTCCCGCGACTGGAGGAGGCGAGCACCGTGCCGGAGCCGTCCATGAGATAGGCGATCCCATCCCCGCCTGCCGCACCCATACTCAGGTCCGCGACCGTATTGGCCTCGTCGCGCGCGTGCTCGCCGCCGCCGCTCAACACCGGCAGCACCCAGGGCGATTCGGCCATGGACTTCGCCACGTCATCCGCCGTGGCGGTCACGATGCGAAGCCGGCTCACAAGCAAGCCCAGGCTTTTCCTCACGTTGCCCTGTATTTCCTGCTGAGACACGCGTCCCAGGTATTCGGTCAGCCCCCAGCCCAAGCCAAGAATGCCCACCAACAGGGGAACGAAAGTCCAGACGGAACGCTGGTACAACTTCCTGGCATTGGCCGAGGAAGCCATCGCCAGCAGGATTTTTTGCTGCCCGAATGCCCACAACGAAAAAGCCATCCAGCAGGCGATCAGCCCGCGCAGGAGCTGGATGGGCATGCCGGTCGCGCGAAAGAACGCGTCGTGATTGAGGACAGCCGCCGGCCAGAACGGGGACGCCGGCACAATGACGCCGGTAGCAATGCCGTACAGGACGAGTCCCGCGCCCATGGAGACGACCCAGCGCCTTTTGCTGCCGGAAAGCCCTCTGGAAAGCCGGGCGAACACCAGGCCCGCCCCCACCCCACCCGGAAATCCCAAGGCATAACGCGCAACGGCATTGGCCGCGTTCAGCCCGCCATAGACCCCGCCGAGCGCGATCAACAACACCAGCGGCCCATAAATCCAGCGTCCCGGCGCTTTCACTCCGAGCCGGATCGCGCCCAAGCGGGCGAACTCGAGCAGCAACACATAGGATGCGGCCATGAGTATCAGGCGCAGCAACGCAAACGCCGGCGCGTCGCCGATGCTCAGCGCGAGCAGATGCAACCACTCGTTCACGCCATGGGCGATCCCGAACGCAGCGAGCAGCGTCCAGGGCAACTCCGCCGGGTCGTGGTCCTGGATGGTGAAGCAGGCCGCGCCCAGCAGGATGAATGCCAAGCCGTAGAAGAAGAAAATATAATCGAGCTGTGTGCCGAGAAACTCAGCCATAAAACCTCGAATGCGGATCAGCGATCCGAAAATTTTCCGGACAGCGCACGCGCAACGAATCGCGGCCGAATCGCGGCATCGTCACGTCTTGCGCTAGCGCATCCGCAAACGCGGGGGCGTTCATATCAGCCTCCGGATGATCTCCAGCAGGTTGCTCTGGTCGAAGCTGCTCTTGACGATATAAGCATTGGCGCCGACGTCGATGCCGCGCTCGCGATGCTCACGCGATTCGAGTGCAGTCACCAGCACCACCGGCAGTTCCGCGAGCTGCTTGTCCGCGCGTATCCTGGCGGTGAGGTCGAAGCCGTCCATGCGCGGCATCTCCACATCGGAGACGACCAGATCGAAGGTGCCGGTCTTGAGCGCGGTATAGGCGTCGATGCCGTCCACCGCGGTGGCGACGGCGTAATCCGCCGATTCCAGGATGTTCTTGAGCAGCGCGCGCGAGGTGATTGAATCCTCCACCACCAGAATGGATTGTTTTTCAGCCGCGCCGGGTTTCCCGGCCGCGATGGGCGCGCGCGGTGCCGTCGCCTGCTTCACCGCCGACTTCAGGAGGTCGGGCACGTTCAGCACCGGCACCACCTGGCCCGTCCCCAGCACGCTCGCACCGGCGACGTTGCGCACGCGCGCGAGTTGCGGACCGAGGATTTTGACCAGTACTTCCTGTTCGCCGAGGATTTCGTCCACCCGGAACGCGACGCGCCCGAGATCCGAACCAAGCACGACGGCGGGCACGCCGCCCGCCGATTCGGTCGTTGTCTCCCTGCGCGGCAGTTCCAGCACGTCGCCAAGCCAGACCAGCGCAACCGCCTGCCCGTCGAGCGGAATCGTTTCGCGGTTTTCCACCGTTTGGATGTCCGGGCCGGCCACCCGCGTCACCCGTTCGACGCGCGCCGCGGGGATGACGCAAAGCTGTTCGCCGGCGCGAACCAAAATGCCCCGGAAGGTCGCGAGCGTCAGCGGCAGCACGATGCGGAAGGCGGTGCCGGCGCCGGGCTGCGATTCGAGCGCGACGCTGCCGCCCAGCCGCTCGACCTTTTCCCGCACGATGGCGAGGCCGAGTCCGCGTCCGGAGACATCCGTGATGAGGGGGCTGGTGGTCACGCCGGACTGGAAGGCGAGCGCCTGCGCCGCCGGCTCGTCGAGCCGCTCCGCCTCCTCAGCGGAAACAACGCCGAGCTTGCGGGCCGCGGCCTTCACCTGCTCGGCATCGATGCCCGCGC
>JAJYXA010000518.1 GCA_021791235.1 Pseudomonadota bacterium | reverse complement strand
TCCGTGCGCGCTGGGAGTCGCCACCCCGGCGGCGCTGATGGTGGGCGTGGGCAAAGGCGCCGAAGCCGGCATCCTGATCCGCGGCGCCGAAGTGCTGGAGCGCGCGGAAAGGCTGACCACCGTGGTATTCGACAAGACCGGCACGCTGACCCGGGGCGAGCCCAACGTCACGGATATCGTTGCGTTCGGCGCGGCAACAGAGGAAGTAATCCTGCGGTTCGCCGCCGCGGTCGAGGCCGGCTCCGAGCATCCCCTGGGCGAGGCGATCGTACGCGCCGCGCAACAGCGCGAACTCGCCTTGCCGAAGGTGGCAGGCTTCGAAGCCATTCCCGGCCACGGCATCCGCGGCCGCGTCGATGACAGGACCGTGCTGCTCGGAAACCGCCGCCTGTTCGCGCGCGAGAACATTGATGTAACTACGGCCGAAGTCGCCATGGCACGGCTGGAAACCGAGGGCAAAACCGCCATGCTGGTCGGCATGAACGGCGCCCTGTCCGGCATGATCGCCGTCGCCGACACCTTGAAACCGGAGGCGCAGGAGGCGGTGTCCGCACTGCAGCAGGAAGGCATCGAGGTGATTCTTCTGACCGGCGACAATCAGCGCACCGCGCACGCCATCGCCACGCAACTCGGTATTACGCAGGTGATCGCGGAAGTGTTGCCGGGCGACAAGGCGCGCATCATTCAAGACCTGCAGCAAAAGGGCAAGGCGGTCGCCATGGTGGGCGACGGCGTCAACGACGCGCCGGCGCTGGCGGTGGCCGACATCGGCATCGCCATCGGCTCGGGCTCCGACGTCGCCAAGGAGACTGGCGGCATCGTCCTGATCAAGGACGACGTGCGCGACGTGGTCGCGTCGATCCGCCTGTCGCGCGCCACTATGCGCAAGATCAGGCAGAACCTGTTCTGGGCCTTCATCTACAACTCCATCGGCATCCCAGTGGCGGCCCTGGGATTTCTGAACCCGGTCATCGCGGCGGCCGCTATGGCCTTGAGTTCGCTTTCGGTAATCGTGAATTCGGCGTTGTTGAAGCGCGCCAAACTGAAGGAGGGAACAGCATGATGGATCGCTGGTCCTGGCTCTTCCCCTGGCTCGCAGTGGCGCTCGCTGCGGCGGTGTTCATGCTGTTTGGACTCGTCTGGTGGCGCGCGCTGCTTGTCGCCTGCCTGCTGGTATGTGTGGCGCTGTTGCTGTGGGGACTGTTCCTTACCCTCCTGAAATCGGATGAACCGCTGGTGCACACCCACGGCATGACCATGGATTGGGCCGCGCCGTTCTACGATGTGTATTGCCGCGCGGTCGGCCTGGGCCAGGGATTCCGCGACCAGACACTGCGGGTGGCGGCGATTCGCGTGGGTGAAACCATTCTCGACGTAGGCTGCGGCACCGGTGTGCTCACGCGTCGCGCGAGCGAGGCCGCCGGACCGGCGGGTGCGGCCATCGGCATCGACCCAGGGCAGAGCATGATTCGCGTGGCGAAGAAAAACGCGCAGCGGCTTGGCAGCCGCGCCGCATTCAAAGTCGCTGCAATCGAACAATTGCCTTTCGATGACGCACGTTTCGATGTCGTCCTGGCCAGCCTCATGCTGCACCACCTGCCGCCTGATTTGAAACGGCAAGGCTTGCGCGAGGTGTATCGCGTGCTCAAACCGGGCGGCCGCTTCATCGTGGCGGATTTCTACCGCCCCGCGAACCCTTTGTGGTGGCTGGTAGCTTGGCCGTTCCTTTTCATGCCCACGACCGCGGACAACTTCCGCGGAACACTCCCGGACTATTTCCGGGAAGCGGGTTTCGATCCAGAGCAAAGCAAGGGCCGGCGCGCCGGGATTCTGGCATTTTGGAGTGCCATCAAACTCTAGGAGGATGACATCATGCCCAACCCCCATCTCAATACGTTTTTGCGCGCGGCTCTGGCCGGCATCGCGGCCCTGCTGCTGACTGCCGCGTTCGCGGCCGATTCCAGTCAGCATAAAGTAGTGCACGGCGTGGCCATTTATCTCGGCGTGTTTCCGGCCGAGATGATCCTGGGGCATCCCCGAGCGCACACCGAGGCGGAAATGCACGGCGGCGTGCCGGCCGGGCAGCATCAGTACCATGTCGTGGTGGCGCTGTTCGACAACGCCACGGGCAAGCGCATCACCGGCGCCAGAGTCAAAGCGAATGTGTCTGAAATCGGCTTATCCAGGGCGCAGAAAAAACTCGAACCCATGCTGATTGCGGGCACCGTCAGTTACGGCAATTACTTCAACATGCCGGCTACCAGCAACCCCTATCGCATCAACGTGCGGATCGAATTGCCCGGAATGGCGGACGCGATCGAGGCGCAGTTCGACTACCAGCATGCGCGTACTTGATCGCTACGAGCGAAAGTGACGCCATGAAGCCCAATTATTCCGTTCCACGTCGGCACGCCGGCGCTGTCCAGGTCAACCTGGCCGTGCTGGCTTTTTTCGCCATTACGGCGTTTTTCCTGCTGACCGAACACCGCGCCCACCTGTTCGGCCCGCTGCTCTTCCTGCTGCTGCTTGCCTGTCCGCTGCTGCATTTTTTCATGCATCGCGGGCATGGCGGCAAGGGCGAACACCAGGCGCTTCATGACAAGGAAGGGGGCAAGACATGAACGACACTGCGCCTGCCTATGGCTTATGGCTGCTGGTTCTGGTTAATTCCGCCGTATTCATCCTGTTCGCGTTCAGCTTCGCCAAGCCGAAAACGTCACGCGACTGGCGCTCGTTCGGCGCATTCTCGGCGTTCATCGCCGCGCTGTTCACTGAAATGTACGGTTTTCCGCTGACGATTTATCTGCTCTCCGGCTGGTTGCAGAGCCGCTATCCGGGCGTGGATTTTTTATCGCACGACGCCGGCCATCTGCTGGAAACCCTGTTCGGCTGGCGCGCCAACCCGCACTTCGGCCCGTTCCACCTGTTGAGCTTCGCCCTCATCGGCGGCGGGTTCTGGTTGCTGGCCTCGGCCTGGAAGGTGCTGTTTGCGGCGCAGCAAAGCCACACCCTGGCGGTGACCGGGCCGTATGCCACGATCCGTCATCCGCAGTACGCGGGTTTTGTGCTCGTCATGCTGGGCTTTCTGGTGCAGTGGCCGACGCTCCTGACGCTCGCCATGTTCCCGGTGCTGGTGTTCATGTACGTGCGTCTGGCGCGGCG
>JAJYXA010000555.1 GCA_021791235.1 Pseudomonadota bacterium | reverse complement strand
CCCTTGGCGATGAGCTGACCGCGCGTGGGTCCAAGCGACGTGACGTTACGGCCAAGCACATCCGCGATGTCACCCGAGCGG
The DNA here is from genome assembly GCA_021791235.1 of Pseudomonadota bacterium. The sequence continues at coordinate 3,089 of JAJYXA010000555.1, read as the reverse complement.
TGTGGCCCGGGGCCAAGCTCCGCCATGGCACGCATGTAGCGTTTCTCCGTTGGGGTCAGGCGGTCGAATCGCACCCGAAAGAAACTCTCATCCAGGGCGGCAAGGGAAATCTTCGAGGCCTCCTCGACATCGGCTGCGGTAATCGGGGATGCGCGAGCCGCATCCCAGGCTTGCTTGCCCCACTCCTGGATGAAGTAAGGGTAGCCGTGCGTTTCCACGACGATGGCGTGTAGCGCGCCGCCGTCGATGACCACGCCCTGGTCATGCAGAGGTTTGGTGATCGCGAGTTCGGCCGCGTCATCGGGCAGGGGGCCGATTTCCGGGAAATCGAACAGTCGCTCGGCGTAGGACTTGGCCAATCCCATTTGACCGCGGAGCTGTGGCAAACCAGCGCCAACCATCGTCACGGGTAAGCGGCGCTGAGCACAGCGGTGCAAGGCCGTGATGAGGGCCGCCAATTGCTCCTCATGCACATACTGCAGTTCGTCCAGGAACAGCACGAGGGCAGTGCCAGCCTCACGTGCGGCGACCCCGACCGCTTCAAACAAGTCGGGAAGGTCATTTTCGAGGTCGCCGTTATCGGCCAGTCCTGGCTCCGGGTCGAAATCCAGGCCGACTTCGATATCCTGGTATTTGAGTTTGAGCGCCCTGGCGAATCCGGCCAACCCCCTGAGAGCGCGTGTGGCGAGATCTCTGGCTTGATCGTTGCGGGACAGCCGAAGCAACGCGATGCGCAGTTGAGGCGCCAGGATGGCAGGCAACGATCGCTGCTCCGGCGCTTCGATCCTCACGCATTGGAACCCGCTGGCTGCGGCATCTTCCCGCATGCGGTCCAGCAAGACCGTCTTGCCGACGCCGCGCAAGCCGACCATGATGACGCTTTTGGTTGGGTGACCGAGGCGCACGCGCTCCAGCGCGATCCGGACGGTCTCACGCACCGCGTCTCGACCGGCAAGCTCTGGCGGAGGCGTGCCGGCGCCTGGCGCGAATGGGTTGTGGATCGGATTCATATGCGAGAATTTTACACGACAAAACCATATTTACAAAGAATACATAAGTTCGGATAAACTCGGTAAGAATCCAGCCGCGCTACACATCCTCGCGCAGCATCGGCAATCCGGCATCACGCATGTCGATCGAAGCTTGATTTTGTCCCAGCAAGCGGGATTTCAAAGCGTCGCGCGGAGAAAATAGGAACATCTTGAGGCGACGACCGGGGCTGCCGGATGCGGCGATTAGCCGCCACATTCGCCGCGTATGACGCGGAGAATGACTTGCCCTTGCGGCGAATTGGGTGTTTAATCTCCGCATGAACGGCGGAGAACAACACTACATCTGGCAAGCCGACGACTGGCCCAACTGGCGCTACGACCTGTCCGCGCTGGCCGGGCCGCTGACCGAGGTCAGCCGCGCCCAAGGCTTGCTGCTGGGCCGCCTGGCCGACGTGGGGTTGGCGCTGCGCGATCAGGCTAGTCTCGCCGCCTTGACCGAGGACGTAGTCAAGACCAGCGAAATCGAAGGCGAAGTGCTGAACGTCGAATCCGTGCGCTCGTCCATCGCCCGGCGTCTGGGCGTGGACATCGGCGCAGTGGCTCCGGTCGATCGGCACGTCGAAGGCGTGGTCGAGATGGTGCTCGACGCCACGTCCCACGCCGCCGCCCCGCTGACCGCCGAGCGCCTGTTCGGCTGGCACGCGGCGCTGTTCCCGACCGGGTATTCGGGCATGAACAAGCTCACCGTGGGCCAGTGGCGCGACGATGCCGCCGGGCCGATGCAGGTCATCTCCGGCCCGGTGGGGCGGCGCAAGGTCCACTTCCAGGCGCCGCCCGCCGAGGTGCTGCCCGCCGAGACGGCGCGCTTCCTCGCGTGGGCCAATGAGGAAACCGGCGAGCCGATGCTCATCAAGGCCGGGCTGGCGCATCTGTGGTTCGTGACGCTGCACCCCTTCGACGACGGCAACGGGCGCATCGCCCGCGCCGTGGGCGATCTGTACCTGGCCCGCGCTGATGGTAGCCCGCAACGCTTCTACAGCCTGTCGGCGCAAATCCAGCGCGAGCGCAAGGACTACTACGACGTGCTGGAGCGCTCGCAGAAAGGCACGCTCGACGTCACCTGCTGGCTGTCGTGGTTCCTCGGTACGCTCGGGCGCGCCGTCACCAGCGCGCAGACCACACTGGATGCCGTGCTGGTCAAGGCGCGTTTCTGGCAACGCAGGGCAGGCACGCCGTTGAACGAGCGGCAGGTGAAGCTGCTCAACCGTCTGCTCGACGGCTTCGAGGGCAAGCTCACCAGCAGCAAGTGGGCAGCCATCGCCAAGTGCTCGCCCGACACCGCGCTGCGCGACATCACCCAACTGTTGGAACTGGGCGTGCTGAAGAAGTCGCCCGGCGGCGGGCGCAGCACCGGCTACGAATTGGCGGATCAGTAGTCGGATGCCGGAAGCGGAAGTCAGACGGGCAGCGATGCCAAGGCCTGCTGCAACGATCTGCGCTGGTCGTCCGGATCGGTCTTTGCGTTGATGCCCTGATCCTTGGCCTCCTGCAACCAGCGCTTGGCCCATGCCATGACCTCGTCGCGGTCGAAGCGGATGAGTGTATGCGTCCAGCGAACCCGTCTTGACGCGGGTCCGGGCGCAGGTCAGGCGGCAGCCGGAGGCGGCGCGCTGGCCGCGACCCAGCGGTAGGCCTGCAGCACCCGCTGCGTCAAAGGTGACGAGTTCTGGGCACTCTCCGCCGGGCGGTGTTCATGTTGCCCCGTCCTGTCACCCGACCAACTTCAGGGATTGATGCATGAACTACGACGCAACAGCCGTGCTGACGCCCCGCCCATCTCCACATCCTCATGCCTTCGACACCGGCAACATCATGCCAGCGTCTCGGCGGTTTTTCGAGGCTCCCAGTTGTCGCTGAGCGCAAGGTAATTGTCGGCCGCCAGTTGTTGCAGCCATGGTGATCTCCTCGATCTCTCACTTGGGATACGTTGTATCGCAGACGATCAGCAACCAGAATCAATCTCCCGGACCGTGCGGCCGCCAACCATCGGCGCAGCAAAGTCGGTGAAGCCTTGCGTTGAAATCAGGCAGATCGGAA
>JAJYXA010000159.1 GCA_021791235.1 Pseudomonadota bacterium | reverse complement strand
GTCGACCGTTTCCGCGCCTTCGTCATGAGCCCGAGTTTCAACGACACCTACGACATCCCGGTCGAGGTCATGGCGACGCTGATCGCCGACGACGAGGCCCTGCTCGACTTCGGCCTCAACTTCCTGCGCCACGCGCTGTTCGGCGAGAAATTCGTCGAGGAACGGCCGGATGCCTACGAGAAGCGCCTGGCACGGCGGCGCGCTTTAGCCAAGCAGGAAAAGGAAGCCGAATTCCAGAAGAAGATGGAACTGGAAGACGACAAGTATTCAGGCGAACACTGAGCTCACATGCGTTTGCTCGTACTTGTCCTGCTCGCGTTGACGGCCCTGCTCCCCGCAGGTGCCTCGGCGCAGGCCACGCTCAACAAGTGCATCGACGCGGAGGGCAGGATCACCTATTCCAACCTGCCCTGCCGCAACGCACGGGAAACCCGCGCGGTGGAGATCGATCCCCCGCCGCTGCCCGATCCGGTACGCGCACAGCCCGTGCAGACGCAACCAGCCAAACCTGCCGCAGCCAAGCCGGCAGCCAGCGCGAACGCGCCAGCACCGATTAGTCTCGAAACCCGGCGTACCACCGGCAAGCCCGCTGCACGTGCCTCGGCGCGCCGGTGCGACGCGCTGACCGACAAGCTGGGCCGCGTGTTCGACAAGATGGACCAGGCGCGCCGCAAGGGCTATACGCAGGAACAGATGGACGCGTGGAATCTTGAGGTCAAGGACCTCGAACGCAAAAAACAGCAATCCGGCTGTTTCTGAAAAACCACCCAGACCATGAACGCCCGCACCCTCGACCCCGCGCACCACCTGATCGAAAAAGAGCCGTATTACGAAGCGGTCGGCGACGAAATCCAGTTGTTCGAAGCTGCCTGGCGGCAACAGATCCCGGTGCTGCTGAAAGGCCCCACCGGCTGCGGCAAGACGCGTTTCATGGAACACATGGCGTGGCGGCTGAAGCGGCCGCTCATCACCGTATCGTGCCACGACGACCTCACCGCGTCCGACCTGGTGGGGCGCTATCTGGTGAAGGGCGGCGAAACCGTGTGGGTCGACGGACCGCTGACCCGAGCGGTGCGCGCAGGCGGCATCTGCTACCTCGATGAAATCGTCGAGGCGCGCAAGGACACCATGGTGGTGATCCATCCGCTGGCCGACGACCGCCGCACCCTGCCGATGGAAAAGCTCGGCCAGATGGTGGAGGCCCCGCCCGAATTCTGCCTCGCGATTTCCTACAACCCCGGCTACCAGAGCGTGCTGAAGGATTTGAAGCAGTCGACCCGGCAGCGTTTCGTCGCGCTGGAATTCGATTACCCGTCGGCCGAACTCGAACGCCGCATCGTCGCCACCGAGTCCGGCGTCTCCGAAGTGGTCGCCGACAGCCTGGTGCGCTTCGCGCAAATGACGCGCAACCTCAAAGGCAGCGGGCTGGAGGAAGGCGCCTCCACGCGGCTGCTGGTGCATGCGGGCAAGCTGATCGCCGACGGCATCAGCCCGGTCACCGCGTGCAAATCGGCGGTCGCGCAGGCGGTCACCGACGATGCCGACATGCTGAAGGCGATCCAGGAACTCTCCTCGTCCATTTTCTGATGGCGCAACCGCCGTTATCGGCAGTCGAGATGGAGGCCAGCCTCCACGTCTGGCTGGAAACCGAATTCACCTATTTCAAAGTCGAGCAACTTGCAGCCGAACTCGGCGCGCTGACGCGCGACGAGCAGGACTTCATCCTCGGCTGGATCCGCCGCATCGCCTCCACCCACATCACGCTCGCCTGGCAGTTCGGCCGCCGTGCGCCGGCGCTGCTGCCGCGCATGGAGCGGCGCCTGCTGGAAGCCTGGGCGGTGCATGCCTGCGACGTGTTCGACCGCACCGGGTTGCAGACCGCGCTCAGGGTGATGGAAGAGGTCGACAGCTTCGACGACGCGCAGCATCGGAACGACGCGGCCGGCGCGCTGTTCGAGGACATCGCGCCGGTGCTCGGCAATTTCGTCTGCGGCCTCTCCGGCCGGCGGCTGCGCATCGAGGAAGGCGACGCCGCCTGGACCGACGGCGAGCGCATCGTGCTGCCGCCGCGGATCGCCGCCCTGCCGAATCTGGACGACAACTTCCAGCTCGCCAAGGCTACTGTTGCATTGCTGTGGGCGCAAACCCGCTTCGGCAGCCTGCGCATCGACCATGCCGGCATCGCCGCCGGCTACGCCGACCCCGAACGCGCGCTCACCCGCCTGTACGCACTGGAGACGCTGCGGCTCACCGCGCGCATCGCGCGCGAACTGCCGGGCCTGCACCGCCAGATGCAGCGCCTGCGCGCCCAACTCGATCCCCCGCTGCCGCCAGGCTGGCGGCGGTTCGAGACGTCGCTGGCTTCAGACCAGGCCACGTCGGACGACAGCCTCGCCCTGCTCGGCGCCGCCTACGACGAGGCCGACTGCCCGCAGTGGAGCGACCAGGGCTGCCTGCGCCCGGAGGCGATCGCCGCCGCCCGCGCCGCCCGGCTGGACAAGGAAAAGGCGCGGCTGCGCATCAAGCTCGCCGAGCTGCTGGAGGAACACCAGGCCGCGCAAGCCGACCCGCAGGCCGCCTCCGAAGCCCCAGCCGAGTTGGACATCGAGACGCGCGACGAAAACGGCCGGCTCGACTTCGAGGTCACCCTCGACGGCGCCCCCCTTGCCCCACCCGACACTGTCAAGCAGCTGCTCACCTCGGTCTACCTCGACTTCGGCGAGATTCCCCCGGAATACCTCACCCCGGCGGGCGACGGCGAATACGACCCAAATCAGGTGTTCGACCAGCCCGAGGACCCCGATGCCGTGTGGCACGGCACCTACCACGAGAAAGGCGCCGAGCTGTATCCCGAGTGGGACCATGGCCGCCAGCATTACCGCAAGAACTGGTGTGTGATGCGGGAAAAAACCGTCGCCCCGGTCCACGACAGCTTTTACCGCGACACGCTCGACAAATATACCGGGGTGGTCAAGCACCTGCGCCGGAAGTTCGAGGCCTTGCGCGACGAGAACCGTCTCGACAAGCGCCAGACCCAGGGCGACGAAATCGATCTCGACGCGCTGATCGAGGCGCTTGCCGACGCCCGCGACGGCCGCGAGATGAGCGACCGCCTGTTCGTGCGCCTGCACCGCGCCGAGCGCAACATCGCGGTGGCGTTTCTGGTCGACATGAGCG
>JAJYXA010000038.1 GCA_021791235.1 Pseudomonadota bacterium | reverse complement strand
CCAGCTTCCTGCATGCCTCCGCGGACGAGATGTGCTCCGACATGTAGAGGTGCAGCACGGTGCCGCCGGTGTACTTGCGCTGCAGGTCGTCCTGCCGCTCCAGCGCTTCGAAGGCATCGTCGGTGTAGCCCACCGGCAGTTGCGACGAGTTGGTGTAATACGGCGCGTCAATGGTGCCCGCCTGCAGGATGTCCGGATAGCGCTTGGCGTCTTCCTTGGCGAAGCGGTAGGTGGTGCCTTCGGCCGGCGTCGCCTCCAGGTTGTAGAGGTGGCCGGTCTCTTCCTGGAACGCGGCGATGCGCGCGCGGATGTGATCGAGCAGGCGCACCGCGAAGTCGTGGCCCCATTCGGTGGTGATGTCGTGTTCGTCGCCCGTGAAATTGCGGATCATCTCGTTGACGCCGTTGACCCCGATGGTCGAGAAGTGGTTGCGCAACGTGCCGAGATAGCGCTTGGTATAGGGGAAGAGGCCGTTGTCCATCAGCCGCTGGATTTCCTTGCGCTTGATTTCCAGCCCGTTGCGCGCCATGTCGAGCAGCGCGTCGAGGCGGCGCAGCAGCGCGGCCTCGTCGCCCCGGTACTGGTAGCCCAGGCGCGCGCAGTTGACCGTCACCACGCCGACCGAACCGGTCTGCTCGGCCGAGCCGAACAGGCCGTTGCCGCGCTTCAATAATTCACGGAGGTCGAGCTGCAGGCGGCAGCACATCGAGCGGATGTGGTTCGGCTTCATCTCGGAATTGATGAAATTCTGGAAGTAGGGCAGGCCGTAGCGCGCGGTCATGGCGAACAGGCGCTCGGCGTTTTCCGACTCCCAGGGAAAATCCGGCGTCATGTTGTAGGTGGGGATGGGGAAGGTGAACACGCGCCCCTTGGCATCGCCGGTGGTCATCACCTCGATGTAGGCGCGGTTGATCAGGTCCATCTCGGCCTGCAGCTCGCCGTAGGTGAAGGGCATTTCCTTGCCGCCGATCACCGGCACCTGCTCGCGCAGGTCTTCCGGGCAGGTCCAGTCGAAGGTCAGGTTGGTGAACGGCGTCTGCGTGCCCCAGCGCGACGGCACGTTGAGGTTGTAGATCAATTCCTGGACGCACTGGCGCACCTCTTCGTAGCGCATGCCGTCGTTGCGGATGAACGGCGCCATGTAGGTGTCGAACGAGGAGAAAGCCTGCGCGCCGGCCCATTCGTTCTGCAGCGTGCCGAGAAAATTGACGATCTGGCCGACCGCGGAGGACATGTGTTTGGGCGGGCCCGCCTCGACCTTGCCCGGCACCCCGTTCAAGCCTTCGTGCAGCAGGGTGCGCAGCGACCAGCCGGCGCAGTAGCCCGCCAGCATGTCGAGGTCGTGGATGTGGAGCGCGCCCTCGCGGTGGGCTTCGCCCAGTTCGGGCGGGTAGACGTGGTTCAGCCAGTAGTTGGCCACCACCTTGCCGGAGACGTTGAGGATCAGCCCGCCCAGCGAGTAGCCCTGGTTGGCATTGGCGTTGACGCGCCAGTCCTGGCGCGACAGGTATTCGTTGATCGACGCTTCCACGTCGACCAGCGTCTTGCGGTCCTCGCGCAGCTTCTTGTGGCTTTCGCGGTAGGCGATGTAGGCGCGCGCGGTGTCGAGGTGGTTGGCGGCGATCAGGCTCTGCTCGACCACGTCCTGGATGCGCTCGATGTCCGGCGGGGCGTTGCGGAAGCTGTGGAGCAGCACCTTCACCACCTGGGCGGTGAGCAAATCGGCTTCGGCTTCGCCAAACTCACCCGTTGCCTGGCCGGCACGCAGAATGGCTGAACGTATTTTCGCGGCATCAAACGCCGCCCGCCGCCCGTCGCGCTTGATGACTTCGCGGGGCAGAACTGCTATCAAAGAATTCATACCTGTCACCTCCGTATCAACATTTTGTGTTTGGCAGATACGGAAGATACGACATCTTGTACCCAAGTCAAGATGAATTTCAGGTTAGGATATCCTGATAAACTTAATCACATGCAATTTCCGACAGTTACGGAGGAAGCACATGGGCACGATTGTGGACTTTCTGGGCAGCGACCACCGCGCCTGCGACGAGCTGTTCGCCTCCGCCGAAGCCGCCGTGGCGCAAAAAAGCTGGGACAGCGCGCGCAGCCTGTTCGGCCGTTTTCAGGCGGCGATGGCACGCCATCTGGCGATGGAGGAGGACGTCCTGTTTCCCGCATTCGAATCCCGTACCGGCATGAGTTCGGGCCCGACCCAGGTCATGCGCACGGAACACGCGCAGATGCGCGACCTGCTGCATGAAATGGCAAGCGCCGTTGCGGCCGGCAATCAAGACGGCTACCTTGGCCTGTCGGAAACGCTCAACATGCTGATGCAGCAGCACAACCTGAAAGAAGAAAACATGCTTTACCCCATGTCCGACCGGGTGCTGGGCGACGCGCGCGACAGCCTGATCCGTAACATGGAAGCCAACGCGAGCCAGCGGCCCGCGTGAGCGCGCCGGCGCCCGAAATCCTCGTCGACGCGCGCGGGCTGGAACCGCCGGAGCCGATGGAAAAGGTGATGCAGACGCTGGCCCTGCTGCGCCCCGGCCAGTCGATCCGGCTGCTGCTGCACCGCGAACCGTTTCCGCTCTATCGCATCCTCGCCGAAAGAGGCTATCGCCACGCCACCCGGATGGAAGCCGACGGCAGCTACGTCATCCTGATCACTCAAGTCGGCACGCCATGAGCCTGCAAGCCGGTCTCTCCTTCGAACAGGCGCCGCCGTTCTCGCTGCCGCTGCGGTTTTTTCTCACCGCCCCGCTGTTTCTGCTCGCCGCCGCGGGCCTGATCGTGCTGGCGCCCGACACCTTGGCCTCGCGCTGGACGCCGCAGGCGCTCGCCCTCGCCCACGCGCTGACGCTGGGCTTTCTCGCCATGACGATGCTGGGCGCATTGCTGCAGATGCTGCCGGTGGTGGCCGGCTCGCCGCTGCCCGCGCCGCGCCGTGTGGCATGGCTCAGCCACCTGTCGCTTGCTGCCGGAACCGTTGCGTTGATGGCCGGCTTTCTGACCGCCGCGCCGGCTGCTTTCGGCATCGGCATCGTCCTGCTCGGCGGCGGCTTCGCGGTTTTTCTCGCGGCCGCGGCCATCAGCCTCGCGCGCGCCGCCACCGGCGTCACCGTCAGCGGCGTGAGCTTCGCGCTGGTCTGTCTTGGCATCACCGTCCCGCTGGGGCT
>JAJYXA010000486.1 GCA_021791235.1 Pseudomonadota bacterium | reverse complement strand
GGGGCACGCACTCTACTCGGACATGGGCCACGTGCTGTGCTCGGTGATCACTGACAGCTGCGGCTGGCACGACACCGTGTGCGGCACCAGCAACGCCGAGATCGTCAAGGCGAAATACGGCGAAGCCACCTACCAGACCCACCGCAACGCCATGCACCGCAACGGCCGCGACGGCCTGCTGGTCGAACTCGGCAAGTGGGGACTGGGCAAGCGTGACGTGGTGCCGAACGTGAACTTCTTCAGCAAGGTCGTCGCCGACGAGGCCGGCCGACTGCAGTTCGACGAGACTAATTCGCACCCTGGTGCCTACGTTGATCTACGCTTCGAGATGAATGTGCTGGTCGTGCTGTCCGCCGCGCCGCACCCGCTCGATCCGCGTTCCGACTACGCGCCGGGCGACGTCATGCTGACCGCGTGGAAGGCCGGCGCGCCAGGGGCCGACGACGTCTGTCGCAACAGCTGCGCCGAAAACCAGCGCGGCTTTTATCAAACCGAAATCCTGTATCGCTGAGGCCAGACATGAGCACCTTCAACCTCGTCGAAAGTCCCTTCGATCCCATGCACGCTGTCGTCGATGCCGTCGTCGACGCCGGCGATCCGTGGATTCACGAAATCAAAAAGGGCCAGGTCTTCCGCATCCTCGACCTCGAAGGCAACCAGGCGGTCGACACGCTGTTCTTCAACGCGCGCGACCCCGATGAGCGCTACAGCGCCGCCGACACCGTGCGCGCGCAGGGCGCGCTCTATCTCACTGCCGGCACCCAGCTGATGTCGACCGAAGGCAATGTGATGCTGACCATCACCGCCGACACCTGCGGCCGCCACGACACCCTCGGCGGCGCCTGCTCGTGCGAGAGCAACACCGTGCGCTACGCGCTCGACAAGCGGCCGATGCACTCCTGCCGCGACAGCTTTTTGCACGCGCTGGCGCATTACGACGGTGGCCTGACCAAGCGCGACATCACCAGCAACATCAACTTCTTCATGAACGTGCCGGTGACGCCCGAGGGCGGACTGACCTTCGCCGACGGCGTGTCGGCGCCTGGAAAGTACGTCGAGATGCGTGCCGAGATGGACGTGCTGTGCCTCATCTCCAACTGCCCGCAATTGAATAACCCGTGCAACGCCTACAACCCAACCCCGGTGCGGGTGCTGATCTGGGATGTGATGTGACGCCTAACCACCGTTCGGGCTGAGCTTGTCGAAGCCCTGTTCCTACACGGGCAGCCCTTCGACAGGCTCAGGGCGAACGGATTCGTAGTGAAGATCTAACAATCGCCGGCGGGACGTCCCGCAGCGGAGAAGCACGCGGGACGACCCGCAAGGAAACAAAACATGTTCAACAAGGTCCTCATCGCCAACCGCGGCGCCATCGCCTGCCGCATCATCCGCACCCTCCGCACCATGGGGGTGAAGTCAGTCGCCGTCTATTCCGAGGCGGACCGCCATTCGCTGCACGTGCGGCTGGCCGACGAGGCGGTCGAGATCGGCCCGGCGCCGGCAGCGCAGAGCTACCTGCGTGCCGAGAAAATCCTCGAGGCGGCTCAGACTACCGGCGCTCAGGCCATCCACCCCGGCTACGGCTTCCTCTCCGAGAACCCCGGCTTCGCCGAGGACTGTGCCGCCGCCGGCATCGCCTTCATCGGCCCGAGTCCGGATCAGATGCGCGCCTTCGGTTTGAAGCACACCGCGCGCGACCTGGCCGAGCACAACAAGGTGCCGCTGCTGCCGGGTTCCGGATTGCTGAGCGACGCCGGTCACGCCCAGGCCGAGGCTGCGCGCATCGGCTACCCGGTGATGCTGAAGAGCACCGCCGGCGGCGGCGGCATCGGCATGCGCCTGATCTGGAGCAGCGACGAACTGGTCGAAGCCTTCCAGTCGGTCGAGCGACTGGCCCGCGCCAATTTCAAGGAGGCCGGCATCTTCCTCGAGAAATACGTCGAGCATGCGCGCCACATCGAGGTGCAGGTCTTCGGCGACGGCAAGGGTCATGTCGTCGCGCTGGGCGAACGCGATTGCTCGGTGCAGCGGCGCAACCAGAAGGTCATCGAGGAAACGCCGGCGCCCGGCCTCACGGAGATACAAAGAGACAAGCTTCTCGCCACCGCGGTGCGCCTGGGCGAGGCGGTGGGCTACCGCTCTGCCGGTACCGTCGAGTTCGTGTACGACACGCAAAGCGGCGAGTTCTACTTCCTTGAGGTGAACACCCGCCTGCAGGTCGAGCACGGCGTCACCGAGGAAGTCACCGGCGTCGATCTGGTCGAGTGGATGGTGAAGGAAGCGGCCGGCGAGCTGGACTTGTCCGGCTTCAAGGCCGAACCGCAGGGCGCGTCGATGCAGGTACGCCTCTACGCCGAAGACCCGGGCAAGGACTTCCAGCCTGCCGCCGGCGTGCTGACCGAAGTCGTTTTCCCGGCCGATGCGCGCATCGAGACCTGGGTCGAGCGGGGCAGCGACGTGCCGCCGTTCTACGATCCCATGGTGGCGAAGATCATCGTCAAGGGTAAAGACCGCGCCGACGCGTTGGCCAACATGCAGCAGGTGCTGGCCCAGACCCGCGTCGCCGGCATCGAGACCAACCTCGGCTACCTCGGCCAGATCGTGCGCGATGCGGTGTTCATGGAAGGGCGCCAGACCACGCGCTACCTCAACGCCTTCCACTACCGCCCCACGACAATCGACGTCATCGAACCCGGCGTGCAGAGCAGCATCCAGGACTGGCCTGGCCGTACCGGCTACTGGGATGTCGGCGTGCCGCCGTCGGGGCCGATGGATGCGCTGGCCTTGCGGCTGGCCAACCGCCTCGCCGGCAATGCCGAGGGCGCGGCTGCGCTGGAACTGACCGTGGCCGGCCCGACGCTGCGCTTCAACTGTGACGCGCGGATCGCGCTCGCCGGCGCCGACATGGGCGCCGAACTGGACGGTGCGCCGCTCGCCAACTGGGCCACGCACGCGGTGAAAGCCGGCTCGCTGCTGAAGCTCGGCGCGATCAAGGACGCGGGCTGCCGCGCCTACCTCGCGGTGCGCGGCGGCTTCGACGTGCCGGACTATCTCGGCAGCAAGTCGACTTTCACGCTGGGTCAATTTGGTGGTCACTCCGGGCGCACCTTGCGAGTCGGCGATGTGCTGCATATTCCGGCGGCGGAATCATTGAGCCCCGAGAAAGCGCTACCCGCCGCTGTGATCCCCGCCTACACTCACGCCTGGGAAAAGATC
>JAJYXA010000196.1 GCA_021791235.1 Pseudomonadota bacterium | reverse complement strand
ACTCCGCGCGCATATTGCGCGCGAATGGCGTGCGCGTGCACCGCACGCTTGGCGATCGGGCGGATCGAGCGCAACACCTTCACCTTCTCGTCGTGCAGCGCATCGGCTTCGAGCGCGGGCGGCGGCTCCATGGCAATGACCGTAAGCAGCTGCATCAGGTGGTTTTGCAGCATGTCGCGCAGCGCACCGGCGCGGTCGTAATAATCGGCGCGATTCTCGATGCCCATCGATTCGGCCACGGTGATCTGCACGTGATCGATGAAGTTGCGGTTCCACAGGGGTTCGATCAGCGTGTTGGCGAAGCGGAAAACGAACAGGTTCTGCACCGTCTCCTTGCCGAGGAAATGGTCGATGCGAAAGATCTGCTCCTCGTCGAAATGCTGGTGCAGCAACTGGTTCAGAATGCGCGCCGACTCGATGTCCTCGCCAAAGGGTTTCTCCAGCACCACGCGATTGAGGCCGCGCGGCCTGTTGAGGCCGACGGCTTCGAGGTTGTGGATCACCGCTGAAAACTCCGCCGGTTTGATCGCAAGATAGAACACCGTGCTGGAGCATGCATCGCCCGACGGCAAGCGACTGGCCAATGCCCGATACGAGGCGACATCGTTGAGGTCGCCCTGCTGATAGCTGAAGCGCGCCAGGAATCGTTCGAACACCGGCGTATTGATCTTGTCGCCGACCCTGTCGGCCAGGATCTCGCGCATGTGATTGCGCCAGTCCTGGTCATTCCACGGCCTGCGCGAGAAAGCCACGATGTTGAGCGATTCCGACAGGCGGGCCGCCGCTTCCAGGTGATACAGCGCGGGCAGGAGCTTGTGGGTGGAAAGGTGGCCGGTGGCACCGAAGATGACGAAGGTGCACGGCAGCAACGCTTCGAGGCCGGCGTTCATTTGCCTTCCTCCCTGACGGCATGGCCGCCGAAGCCCTGCCGCATCTTGGCGAGCATTTTCGCCGCGAAGTCGTTCCTGCCCTGGCTGGCAAAACGCATCATCAGCGCCAGCGACATCACCGGCGCGGGAATGCCCTGTTCGACCGCTTCCAGCGCCGTCCAGCGGCCCTCGCCCGAGTCGGCGACGAACGGTTCGATCGACGCCAGCGCCTGATCCTGCGCCAGGAAATCCGCCGACAGATCCAGCAGCCAGGAACGCACCACGCTGCCGTGCCGCCACAGTTCGGCAATCGCGCCGATATCGAGATCGAAGCCGGGTTTGTTCTTCATCAGCGCGAAGCCTTCGGCGAAGGCCTGCATCATGCCGTACTCGATGCCGTTGTGGACCATCTTCACGAAGTGGCCTGAACCGACCGGGCCGGTATGCAGCCAGCCATCCGTCGGGGTGGGCGCGAGCGCTTCCATGTAGGGCTTGAGCCGTGACGCCGCCACGTCGCTGCCGCCGAACATGATGCAGTAGCCGTTCTCCAGCCCCCACACGCCGCCGGAGACGCCGGCATCGGCGTACTCGATCTGCCGCGCCGCCAAGAGGTCGGCGCGGCGCAGATCGTCCTTGTAATACGCGTTGGCGCCGTCGACCACCAGGTCGCCGGCGCTCAGCAGGGGCCGCAGCGTGGTCAGCGCCGCCTCGGTCGCCTCGCCGGCAGGCAACATCAGCCAGACGATGCGCGGCGCCTGCAATGCGGCAACCAGGTCAACCAGCGTGGCGCAGGCCAGGTGCCCGGTTTCCGCCGCGATGGCTTCGCTGACCTCGTGGCTGCGATTGTTCATTGCGATGCGGACGTTCTTGCGCGCCAGCCGCCGCGCCATGTTGCCGCCCATGCGGCCGAGTCCGACGAGTCCGAATTCCATGTCGTGCTCCCGTATTGAAATCAATGGAGCCGACGCAATGATCGCGCCAGCAGTAAATGCATGATAGAACGCACGGATGACAGGCGCTTTGGGCCAGGCTCGCGCCAAGCCGGTGCGTGATGCACCGGATCAGGCCAGCAGACCCGGAAACAGCGTACCGAGTCCGCCCGCGATCATTTCGATCGAAATCGCCGCGATGATCAGGCCCATCAGGCGGGTGACGACATGGATTCCCGTTTTGCCGAGCCGCCGCGCGATCATCGGCGCCGCGCGAAACGCCAGCCACACCGAGAGGGCCACCAGCGCCACCGGAATCAGCAACAAGCCCTGCTGCAGCACGTCACCCCGGGCCGCGCCGGCCGCCACGATCACATGCGTGATCGCACCCGGCCCCGCCAGCAGCGGAATGCCGAGCGGCACCACGCCGACCGCATCCTTTTCCTCCGCCTCCAGCGCCTCGTCCTGTGTCTGCCGCTGCGGACTGACGTGCGCCTGCACCATGGACAGGGCCAGCAACAGCAGCAGCAAACCGCCCGCCACCGTAAACGCCGCCAGGCGAATGCCAAAAAACGCCAGCATGGGCTCACCGACAAAGGTGAACAGCGTCAGCACGCCCAGCACGGTCAGCGCTGCGATCCGTGCCGCTGCGCGGCTTTGCGCCAGGGTATAGCCGCGGGTGGCGAGGAGAAAAATCGGAATCACGCCGACCGGGTCGACGATGGCAAACAGCGCGAATGCCGCCTTGACGAGTTCGAGGATGTCCATGCGCTACATCATAGCCGCATGACAGCGCGAATCAGATCCGGCGAAAAACCAGATCCCATACCCCGTGCCCCAGCCGGATGCCGCGCTGCTCGAATTTGGTGAGCGGCCGGGTGTCGGGGCGCGGCGCGTAATCCGCCGCGGTGTTGGCGAGCAGCGGCTCGGCGCTGAGCACCGCAAGCATCTGCCCGGCGTAGTCCTGCCAGTCGGTGGCCAGATGGATATAGCCGCCCGGCTTGAGGCGGCTGGCCAGGAGTTGCACCAGCGGCGGCTGGATCAGGCGGCGCTTGTGGTGGCGCTTCTTGTGCCAGGGATCGGGGAAGAAGATGTGGATGCCGGCCAGGCTGGCCGGCGCCAGCATGTGGCTCAGTACCTCGACCGCGTCGTGCTGGACGACGCGCACGTTGGTGAGACCCCGCTCGCCGATCTGCTTCAGGAGCGCGCCGACGCCGGGCGTGTGCACCTCGACGCCGAGGTAGTCACTTTCGGGATGGGCTGCGGCAATCTCGGCCAGCCCTTCGCCCATGCCGAAACCGATTTCCAGGATGCGCGGTGCGGCACGGCCGAACACGGCATCGAGATCGAGCACGGCAGGCTGGTACGGCAGCATGAACTGCGGCCCGAGTTCGGCCAGCGCGCGCGCCTGGCCGGAGCCGACGCGCCCGGCGCGCAGTACATAGGAACGGATGCGCGGATGCGCGCCGGAATCGGTCGTCATGCTGTTATTTGCTGCCGGTGATGAGGCCGCTGGTCGGCGAGCTAGGGCTGGCCTGGTAAATTTTCTTCGGCATGCGCCCGGCGAGGAAAGCCTCGCGTCCGGCTTCCACCGCCTTTTTCATTGCCGAGGCCATCAGCACCGGATTGCCGGCACCGGCGATCGCGGTATTCATCAGCACGGCATCGCAGCCGAGCTCCATCGCGATGGTGGCGTCGCTGGCGGTGCCGACGCCGGCATCGACGATCACCGGTACCGAGAGGCGGTCGATGATGATCTGCAGATTCCACGGATTGAGGATGCCCATGCCGGAGCCGATCAGGCTCGCCAGCGGCATCACCGCGACGCAGCCGATGTCCTCCAGCTGCTTGGCGGCGATCGGGTCGTCCGACGTATAGACCATCACCTGGAATCCGTCCTTCACCAGCACCTCGGCGGCCTTGATGGTCTCGGCCACGTTGGGATACAGCGATTCGGCGTCGCCCAGCACTTCCAGCTTGACCAGACTATGGCCGTCCAGCAGTTCGCGCGCCAGGCGCAGGGTGCGGATCGCGTCGTCTGCCGTATAGCAGCCGGCGGTGTTGGGCAGGTAGGTGTATTTCGACGGCGGCAGCGCGTCGAGCAGGCTGGGCTGGCCGGCATCCTGGCCGATGTTGGTGCGGCGGATGGCGACGGTGACGATTTCCGCGCCCGAGGCCTCGACCGCGAGGCGCGTCTGTTCGAAGTCCTTGTACTTGCCGGTGCCGACCAGCAGACGGGAGGCATAGGATAGACCGGCGATGACGAGTGGTTCCATAGGTTCAGGTGAGGCGTAAGGGGTGAAGGGTAAGGAGCGGGGAAAGAGGAACGAGGGGAAAAGGCCGGAGCTTTGTGCTTCACCCCTTACGCCTCACCCCTCACCCACTTTCAGCCGCCGCCAACCGCGACGACGATTTCCAGGCGGTCGCCGCCGGCAAGCCGGGTGTCGGCATGCCGGCTGCGCGGGACGATTTCGCCGTTCTTTTCGATGGCGATGCGTTTTCCCGCCAGATTCAGCGACTCGATCAGTTGGGCAAGGGTGAGCGGCGCGGGGAAGGTACGGGCTTCGCCGTTGATGACCAGTTCAATCACAGCTTCTATCCGGGCATGAGTTTCAGTATGATGCCGAATTCTACCCTGAAGCACCCTGCAGGGCATGAAGACGCAAGCCCCCTGGAAGGGGCAGTCCCGCGCGGGCGTCGTATAGTGGCATTACCTGAGCTTCCCAAGCTCATGAGGAGGGTTCGATTCCCTTCGCCCGCTCCAGCTACTGCATCCGGACCGATACGGGGTTAGCCCGTTCGATGGCGGCCTCTCGTGACCACGATTGCCGCCAGGTCCGGGGTGAACCCAAGCTGCGCCCCTTTCTCCCGCAGACCTGCTATGCGCATCCGATGCACGCATCACACAGGCACTGGAAAATTTCTTCCTGGATGGATTTCGACCCGCCTGCGAAAGGCTGACGACCGCAGGCGTGGCCGGGGTCGGCATCCGGGGCTATCTGCTGTTTTGGAACAGCGGGGAGAACAGCGGTTTTCGCTCGACTGCGCCCGGCCCGCGGTCGAAATTGGTGCCGGCCGGACGCACATACCGGAGCACTCACTCACCCGGAAAGCCTTGTTCCGTATCAAATCGAAGCTGGAAAAACGCCGGCGCCTGAAATTCTCGATCCCGGCCCTCAAGTTTTCTTCGCCCTGACCGATAGAACAGTTGTGCGGTTGTGCGTCAATTTTCCGACGCAGTCGCCGATTACCGAACAGGGCAAACCCGTCGCGAGGCGGGGACGCAAAGTTACCGGTCTCAGCCTGCCTCACTGGCGGCCGAGACGGCGGGACCGCCGGCAGCATTCCTGTCACGCGCACGTCACCCCGTTCCCAGGCCGGCCAGCCACCGATACCGCGAGGTGATCCCATGGAGCGCGAGATGCCAGAAAATTCCGTCGTAGTCAACCTCAATCAGTTTGAGCGTTCGCGCCGTGCACAGGTTTCCGCGGAGACCCTGGCGATTCTGCACGGCTGCCGCGACCTGTTGATCGAGGGCGCGACGCGTGTGCTGACCCGGCAATCCGAGGCCATGGAAAATGCGCTGTTGGCAATGGCCGATCGTTCGCCGCTGCTGGACACGCGCAACAGTTATTACGACGCCCAGCGCATCCTCAACAAGCAGGCCAATGAATTGCTGAGCGCCTGCAAGGATGCGTATTGCCAGACCTTCGACGATTTCACCCACAACCGCGAAAAGTCTGCCGGCACCGAGCTGCTTGAGTTGTCCCTGGTGGACGACCAGGATTTCGAAATCACCCTGGCAGTCGACAAAGCCACCTCTCGGCTGCGCTTCAATTGTGCCGAAGAACTGGTTGCCCTGGACGCCCGCCTCGCCCATCTGCTGGGCCGCTCCGACCTGTCCGAAAACGACAGTCCGCTCGGGCCGCGCGTATTGTGCGAAGCACTGCTGGATGGCATTACCCGCATGCGGCTGGAACAGGCTGTCCGCATCGTGCTGTTGAACCAGTTCGACCTGGTCTTGACCACCGAACTCGCGCACATCTATCAATCCATCAACCGCCACCTGATCGATCGCGGCATCCTGCCCGACCTCAAGATCGGCGGGAAAAGCCGCGCTCAAAACGCTGCCGCTGCCCGGCACGGCGCAGCGGCAGCCGGCCCCGCCCCTGCCATGGCAGGACAATCCGGCAACGACATGTTCAAGCTGTTCGAGCAACTGGCGCATGGCAGCGGGACGGGCGGTGGCGCGCCGGCAGGGCTGGCCGGATTCAGCCTGCTCGATTCGCTCGGTCAGTTGCAATCCGGCGCCATGATGCTGCCTGGCGGCGTGCGCTTCGAACTCCCCCTGCTGGAAGCCGCGACTGTCCACAATGTGTTGCGCAGCCTTCAACAGAGCCCGGTGATGCAGGCAGCCAGTCCGCTCGACGCGGTTCTGGTGGACGCGGTCGCCATGCTGTTCGACGTGGTGTTCGACGAGGCGGGCATCCCCGATCGACTCAAGGCACAAATCGCACGCCTGCAGATCCCGGTATTGAAAGCCGCGATGCTGGACCGCAACTTCTTCTCGCAATCGAACCACCCGGTCCGCCGCATGCTGGATGCGATCGCCACGCTGTCCGTCCATCTGCCCGACAACGAGGCGGGCAACGCCCGGTTGGAGACGATTTCGCAGATAGTCAGCCGGGTGCTCGACAGTTTCGAGAAGGACATCGCCGTATTCGATTCCGCCGCCGCGGAGTTGGAGTCGATGGGCGCCATCCTGGAAGAAACGCTGGAGGAGACGGTAGTCGCCAGCCTGCAACGGGACATCGCCCAGATCAAACAGGCCGAGCGTGCCGAGCTCGCGCCGGTGATCGTGCATGACTTCATCAATCGCGCGCTCAAGGATCAGCCGGTAGAGGGCACCGTCCGCGAGTTTCTGCGGCGCGACTGGGCCCAGTTGCTCACCCTGGACTATGCCAATGAAGGCGAACAGGGCGCGCATTTCAACAGCCATGTCGAAACCATGCGCGAACTGGTCTGGAGCGTGCAGCCCAAGGCCGACATGGACGCGCGGCTGATGCTGGTGCGCATCCTGCCCGGATTGCTGAAGCGGCTGCGCGAAGGCGTGGCCGAAATCGATCTGCCGCAAAAGCTCTCCGACCGTTTCTTTGCCACCCTGGTCATTCTGCACGCCAACGCGGTGCGCCCCAACGCCCAACCGGTACCGCTGCCCGATATCTCGCCCGAAGAAATCGAGGAATGCGCGGCCGCTCCGGCAGCCGAGACTGCCGAGGCGACCGCATCCGCAGCCGGCCCCACCGTCCCCGAAGTCGAAGACGAGTTCACCCAGCGCGCCCGCGCCCTGAACAAGGGCGACTGGGTGGAATTCCACTACGACGACGGCACCTTCCGCTGGGCACGGCTGGGCTGGGCCAGCAACATCAAGAATACCTACCTGTTCTCGGACCAGGACGGCATGAACAGCTTCTCCATCGGCCTGAATCGCCTGGCCGACAAGCTGCGCCGCGGCGAAGCGGTCCTGGTCGAACGCAAATCCATTACCGAGTCGGCATTCGGCAAGCTGATGAACCTGTTCCGCCAGAAACTCGCCCACGCCTGAGAGCGTGGTTGTTGACGCTTCAGCGTCTTACAACCACGGCCTACCTCTTGCGGGTGGAGCGTGGTTGTTGACGCATACGATTCCCCACGCGTTTCAGCGCGTAGTGGATCGGAGTCCTTTAGGGCTTCAGCGTCGTACAACCACGGCCTACCTCTTGCGGGCAATCCACGCTCTCCCATTGCCTCATCCCTTCACCCCGGCTACCCTGCCGGGGTGAAATCCTTCGCTTCCCGCGTCATCCACTGGCAACAGCGCCACGGCCGCCATAGCCTGCCGTGGCAAGCCACGCGCGACCCTTACCGAATCTGGCTGTCGGAAATCATGCTGCAGCAGACCCAGGTCACCACGGTCGTTCCCTACTTCGTGCGCTTCATCGCGCGCTTCCCCGATCTGCCCGCTCTGGCCGCCGCGCATGAGGACGAAGTGCTCGCGCTGTGGAGCGGACTCGGCTATTACAGCCGCGCGCGCAACCTGCATGCCGCCGCGCACGCCATGGTTTCCCGCCACGGCGGAACATTTCCGGCCAGCCCCGATGCCATCGCGCAGCTGCCGGGGATCGGGCGATCCACGGCCGCAGCCATTGCCGCTCTGGCGTTCGGCCGACCGTGCGCCATTCTCGACGGCAACGTCAAGCGGGTGCTGGCGCGCCACGGCGGGATTGCCGGCTGGCCCGGCGACAAGAAAGTCGAAACCGCGCTGTGGCAGCTGGCCGAATCGCAACTGCCGCGCAGCGCCATCGAGACCTATACCCAGGGCATGATGGACCTCGGCGCCCTCGTGTGCACCCGCAGCCAGCCGGCCTGCAAAGCCTGCCCGGTCAACGTCGACTGCATCGCGTACACGCAGCATCGAACCGGCGAATTGCCCGCGCCGCGCCCCAGAAAAGTGCTGCCCGAAAAGCAGGTGCAGATGCTGCTGCTGCTCGATCGCGGCGAACTGATGCTGGAAAAGCGCCCGGCTCGGGGCATCTGGGGGGGACTGTGGAGCCTGCCCGAACTCGCGCCCGATGCCGACCCGGCCAGCCATTGCCGCGACCGTTTCGGCCACGTCGGGCTCGTCCGGCAGCACCTGCCGCAACTCACGCACAGCTTCACCCATTTCAGGCTGCATATCCGGCCGGTGCGGCTCCAGCTCGTCGCGCCGCGCCGCGCCACGCCGGCCGGGCAGATATGGCTGCCCCTTGCCGACGCAGTCGATGCGGCCCTGCCCGCCCCCATCCGCAAATTGCTCAGCCAACTCGATCGTCCCTGAGTCAAAGCCGGCCGAAGTCGTTCTCGCATCCGGGCCTGGCTGAGCGCGGACAGGGTGCTATACCTATCCTAGGAGCCCAACCGTATCAGGAGCTTGTCATGAATACGCGCCTCGATGCCCCCAGCGCCGCCGTCTTCGACCCTGATGGTTTTTTGATTGATCCGGCCATGTGGAGCGAAAGCCTGGCCGACCGCGTCGCCCAGGCCGACGGGCTGGGCGAGTTGAGCGATTTGCAGCTCGGCCTGCTGCACGCCTTGCGACGTGAATTTGCCAAGCACGGCACCGTGACCGCGCTCAGTCATGTATGCCATCTCACCGGGCAAAGCGCCGACTGCATGCAGCACCTGTTCCCCAGTCCGCGCGAAGCGTGGCGGGTCGCCGGGCTGCCCAATCCGGGCGAGGAAGCCAAAGCCTACCTGTAGGACGTCTTGCCCGAGGATTGCCTTCCCGACCACGCGCGCAGCGACGCACCGCTAATCCAGCGGCGTATCGATGTACGCCCGACCCTGCGGACACCCCGAGTTGTAGTGCCTGACGCCGGCGCGGGTGTAGGCAAGCGGGTGCCCAGGCGTCCTGCGTACCGGATCGCGCTCGAAGTAGACCCGCACCTCGCGCAGCATGGAAAAGCGCTTGGCCGGATCCGGCGTGCGCGGCGTCCGGCAGTCGAAGGTGACGGCATCCTTCAGCGCCGGATCGGCCCTGGCCAGCGCTTCGCGCAGCGAGTCCAGGCCGACTTCTCGCCCCATCCGGCGCGCGATCACGCCGCCGATCGCGCGGTTGACGCGCTCGGTCAACGCGGCCGCAGCGGCGAAATACTCCCCTTCGGCAAGCCCCGAGCAGCTTCCGTGCTTGGCCCACTGGTAGCGGTCCAGGCAATCCGCCGCCGCCGGCATCGCCCGGTCCAGCCGCGCGCGCGTGTCCGCCGGCAGCCGCAGCGGCGGCAGGCGGCAGAATGCGCCGCCGGTTTCGCCGTCGCCGCAGTACGCCGGATGCTTGCGATCGGCGCGATTCGGCCACAAGCCGTGCAGCGTCAGTGGCATCGCCTTGAAGCCGGCCTCGGACAGCGCCCGGCATTGCGCGAATTCCCGCTTGCGCTGCGGCTCGTCCTCGCAGAACGCCGGCGCCACGCTCAGCGCAAGCAGGTAGTAGTCGAAACGCGCCGCCTCGGCGCAACCGGCAAGCGGCGCCAGCAGCAGCGCGAGCAGCATTCCTTTCCATCGCATGTCGTGCCTCCCGTGCGGCACCATCGTGCCACAATCCGGTAAAATCACGGTTTTCCATTCGTTAAGAGAATTTCACCATGTCCATGGCCGACCGCGATGGCGTCATCTGGTACGACGGCAAGCTCGTTCCCTGGCGCGACGCCACCACCCACGTCCTCACCCACACCCTGCACTACGGCATGGGCGTCTTCGAGGGGGTGCGCGCCTACAAGGCCGAACAGGGCACGGCGATCTTCCGCCTCAAGGAACACACCGACCGGCTGTTCCGCTCCGCCCACATCCTCGGCATGAAGCTGCCGTTCGACAAGGCGACGATTTCCGAAGCGCAGCGCACCGTGGTGCGCGAGAACAAGCTCGAATCCGGCTACCTGCGGCCGATGGCGTTTTTCGGTTCGGAAGCCATGGGCATCTCGGCGAAGAACCTGTCGGTGCACGTCATCGTCGCCGCCTGGCCGTGGGGTGCGTATCTGGGGCAGGAAGCCCTGGAAAACGGCATCCGCGTGAAGACCAGCTCGTTCGCGCGCCACCACGTCAACATCACCATGTGCAAGGCCAAGGCCAACGGCAACTACATGAACTCCATCCTGGCGCACAAGGAAGCCGAGATGGACGGCTACGACGAGGCGCTGCTGCTCGACGTCGACGGCTTCGTCGCCGAAGGCTCGGGCGAAAACGTCTTCATCATCAGGAACGGCAAGCTCTACACGCCGGACCTCACCAGCGCGCTGGAAGGCATCACCCGCGACACCATCGTGCAGCTGGCCGCCGAAATCGGCCTGCCGGTGATCGAAAAGCGCATCACCCGCGACGAGGTGTATACCGCCGACGAGGCCTTCTTCACCGGCACCGCCGCCGAAGTCACGCCGATCCGCGAGCTCGACAACCGCGCCATCGGCGAAGGCACGCGCGGACCGATCACGGCCAGGCTGCAGGCGATGTATTTCGACTGCGTGCACGGCCGCGCCGCGGCCCACACCGGCTGGCTCGCCCCGGTCAAGTAAGCGAGGGCGGCATGAGCGAGCGGTACGACAACACCCAGCGCGTCATCGAGGTCACCGAGAGCGACCTGCCCCTGCATTGCCCGATGCCGCAGCACGCCGACTGGAATGCCCACCCGCGCGTCTATCTGCCCATCGAGTCGCGCGGCGATGCGCTGTGCCCGTATTGCGGCACACTCTATCGTTTGAAAGGCAAGCCCAGCGGCGCCCATCACTGATGCCGCAGCCCCGGCCGGGCTGATTTCATTGACCACGCCGCCCGCCCCGCTGGCCAGAACGCGGCGGGTTCACGCAATCCGAGAATCATGTCCGAACACGCTTTTCCCACCCCCGAAGCCGCCGAAGCGGCGTTTTACGCCGCCTTCGAGGCGCGCTCGCTCGACGCCATGATGACGGTCTGGGCCGGCGACGATCGCATCGCCTGCATCCATCCGCTGGCCGCGCCGCTGAACGGACGCGCTGCCGTGGCAGCCGGTTGGCGCAGCATATTCGAGGCCGCGGGGCAATTCCGCGTGCAGGTGGAATCCGCGCACGAAATCCGCGAGGCCGATCAGGTCATCCGCATCGTGCGCGAGTACCTCGTCATCGGCCAGGAAACCGGGCCGCGCCCGCCGATCCTGGCCACCAATGTGTATCGCAAGGAAGTCGACGGCTGGCGCATGGTGCTGCATCATGCCTCGCCGCTCCAGGCGGGCGGCGTGCCGCCCGCGCGCACCCCGCCCGTCGTGCTGCATTGAACGGCCGTTGAAGCGCGCCGCGGACACCGCCCTTTACCGCGCCCCGGCCTGGCTGCCCGGCGGCCACCTGCAAACCATCTACCCCGGCCTGTTCATCCGCGTCCCGCCGGTCGCCTACCGGCGCGAGCGGCTGGAAGTGCCGGATGGCGATTTTTTCGATTTCGACTGGGTCGATGGCACCGCCGGCGCGCCGGTGGTGGTCCTGTTTCACGGCCTGGAGGGCAGCGCCGACAGTCACTATGCGCGCGACCTCATGATCCATGCCCGGGCGCGCGGCTGGCATGGCGTGGTGGCGCATTTTCGTGGCTGCTCGGGCGAGGACAATCGGCTGCCGCGCGCCTATTTCGCCGGCGACAGCGAAGACATCGAACAGATGTTGCTTCATATCCAATCGCAGCAGTCCGATGCGCCGATTTACGCCGTCGGCGTCTCGCTCGGCGGCAACGCGCTGCTGAAATGGCTGGGCGAGGCCGGCGAGGCGGCGCGCACGCTGGTCGAACGCGCTGCGGGCGTGTCCGCGCCGCTCGATTTGAGCGCGGCCGGACACGCGCTCGATCGCGGCTTCAACCGCCGCGTCTACACCGCGCGCTTTCTGGTCACTTTGAAGCAAAAAGCGCTGAAGAAGGCGCAGCAATTTCCCGGCATGCTGGATGCGAAAGCGATTGCCGCCGCCTCCACTTTCCACGAATTCGACACCCTGGTCACCGCACGCCTGCATGGATTCCGCGATGCCGACGATTACTGGCTCCGGGCATCGTCCAAGCCCCTGCTCCAATCCATCGCCGTTCCCACCCTGATACTCAACGCGAAAAACGATCCTTTCCTGCCGGCGTGGGCGTTGCCGACGGCGGCCGACGTCTCGCCCGCCGTCGTCCTGGAGCAGCCCGCTGGCGGCGGCCACGCCGCCTTCCCGTCCGGCCCCTTTCCCGGCAAGCTCGACTGGCTGCCGCGGCGCCTGATGCAGCATTTCGACACACAGCGCAGGTAGAATCGGCCCATTAGCCAACCAGGGAGCGCGTTGTGGAATACCCCAAGGAAATCTTCAAGGCCTACGACATCCGCGGCATCGTCGGCAAGAGCTTCACGCCGGAGATCGTCGAGGCCATCGGCCAAGCCATCGGCTCCGAGGCCGTGGCGCGCGGCCAGAGAGAAATCTGCATCGGCCGCGACGGCCGCCTGTCCGGCCCCGATCTGGCGGCCGCGCTGGCGCGCGGCATCCGCAAGGCCGGCGTCGGCGTGGTGGATCTGGGCATGGTCGCCACGCCGATGACGTATTTCGCGGCGTACCAGCTCGGCACCCACAGCGCGGTGATGGTGACCGGCAGCCACAACCCGCCCGACTACAACGGCCTGAAAATGGTGCTCGGCGGCGAAACCCTGTCGGGCGACGCCATCCAGAAGCTGCGCGAACGGCTGGTCAACAACGACCTCGCGCACGGCGACGGCGGCTACCGCCAGCACGACATCGCCGGCGAATACCTCGCGCGCATCGTCTCCGACGTGAAGCTCGCGCGCCCGATGAAAATCATCGTCGACTGCGGCAACGGCGTGCCAGGCGCGTACGCCCCCAGGCTGTATCGCGACATGGGCTGCCAGGTGGAAGAACTGTTCTGCGAAGTCGACGGCAACTTTCCCAACCACCATCCCGATCCCTCGCAGCCGAAAAACCTGCAGGACCTGATCGCCGCGCTGAAATCCGGCGACGCCGAAATCGGCCTCGCTTTCGACGGCGACGGCGACCGCCTGGGCGTGGTCACCAAGGACGGCAGCATCATCTTCCCCGACCGCCAGCTGATGCTGTTCGCCGACGACGTGCTCAGCCGCAACCCCGGTGCCGAAATCATTTTCGACGTGAAATCGACGCGCAACCTGTTCAGATGGATCCGCGAACGCGGCGGCCGGCCGCTGCTATGGAAAACCGGCCATAGCTTCATCAAGGCCAAGATGAAGGAAACCGGCGCACTGCTGGCGGGCGAAATGTCCGGCCACGTGTTCTTCAAGGAGCGCTGGTTCGGTTTCGACGACGGCCTGTACGCCGGTGCGCGACTGCTCGAATACCTCTCCCGGCAGCCGGAC
Source organism: Pseudomonadota bacterium (assembly GCA_021791235.1). The sequence continues at coordinate 5,966 of JAJYXA010000196.1, read as the reverse complement.
ATCGACGCCACCCTGCACGGCCTGCCCGACTCGGTGAACACCCCCGAACTCAACATCAAGATGGCCGAGGGCGAGCATTACGCGCTGATGGAGCGGCTGCAGAAAACCGCGCACTTCCCCGACGCCCAGGAAGTCATTACGCTGGATGGCTTGAGAGTCGAATATGCCGACGGCTTCGGCCTTGCGCGTCCGTCCAACACCACGCCGGTGATCGTGCTGCGTTTCGAGGCCGACAATGCCGCGGCGCTGGAACGGATCCAGGCCGACTTCCGCCGCGTGATTCATCAGGCCGCACCCACGCTCGATCTGCCCTTCTGAGCGACCGCGTGCATGCAGGCACAGCCCGATTCGCCTCCTCATGTCGTCTCCGCGTAATTTGTTGCAAGAGAGCAATGGGTTTTGTGCCGCGAGTGCGCCTTGCGGCCCCGAAATTTCCCGAGTAGCGGGGGCTGAACCCCGCCAGCCCCTCCTCTCCGTTCCCGCACGGCGCTGTTTCCGCAAACCGGGAAGCGCTTCGATTACGGGCTAGAATTCACGCTCACACACATTGCCGCCAGGTGCCATCATCGACTGCCTGCTCTTCCACGATTCCCAAAGCCAGGCGATTGCATTCGACGACATCAGCGACCATGTCGGCCAGCCGGATCGCTTCATCTGGGTCGAGCTCAAATCGCCCGACAGCCAGACCATTACCCGTCTGGGCGACGAACTTGGCCTGCACGCGCTGGCGCTGGAGGATGCGATTTCCACCCACCAGCGCCCCAAGCTCGAGGAATACGAAGGGCACGTATTCATCGCCACGCGCACCGCCCAACTCTGGGAATCGAACCTGGAACTCGGCGAAACACATTTGTTTGTCGGCAGCAACTACGTCGTCGCCATCCGTCACGACAGCGGCATCGGCTACCAGCGGGTGATCGACCGTCTGCAACGCCGCCCCAACGGCATCAAGGCGGCCACGCCCTACGCGCTGTATCTGGTGCTCGACCTCATCGTCGACCAGTTCAGGCCGGTGATCGAAAGCATGCAGGATCGGTTTCAGTCACTCGAAAGCCTGCTGATGAGCGGCGCCAAGCCGGGGCGCGACATGCTGGAGCGGCTCTACGAGATGAAACGCGACCTGACCGCATTGCGCGACGCCGCCGAACCAATGCAGGAAATCACGCAGAACCTGATTCGCCTGCACCCGGAGTTGTCCACCAAGGAACTCAAGGCGTACTACCGCGATATCCACGACCATGCGGTGCGCGTATCGGCCGCCATCGACCACCTGCGTGCCTCGACCTCGGACGCGATGCAGTTCCATCTCGCCACGCTGTCGGTGAAGCAGAACGAATCGGTGCAGAAGCTGGCGGGCTGGGGCGCGCTGCTGGCGCTGCCCACGGTGGTGTTCAGCCTCTACGGCATGAACTTCGAATTCATGCCGGAACTGAAGTGGCCGTGGGCCTACCCGGCACTGCTGCTGGCGACCGGCGCGGCGGTCGTCGTGCTGTACCGGCGCCTGAGGCGGCGCGGCTGGATCTGATTCGAAACCTTCACTTGCGCGCGGCGCGCGCATAGCGGATGCGCGTGCCGGCCGCCTGCCGATCCAGCCACACCACATGCAGCGATCCGGCGGCATCCATCGCCGCCGCGGGGTCGGACTGCTCACCCCGCCCGGCAGCCCCCGGAATGGCCACGTCGCCGCCGAAGGCCTCGCCCTCCCAGTCGGACAGCCACACGTCCGGGGTGCCGTCGCGGGCGTCGTCCCACAGCGCCACCAGCCGGCCGTCGGCATCGCCGACGACCAGCGCATGCCATTGCGCCATGTTGTCGCCGAAGCTGTCCTGCACCCGGATGTTCCTGCCGAAGCGGCGGGTTCCCGTATCGAACGCGGCATAGACGTCATAGCCGGAAAGGAAGTCGCGCTTGTCGAGCCACACCGCCGCCACGCTCTGCTTTCCCCAGGCCGCGAGCGTGGGGCGCATCGCGCCGGTGCCGGCGCCCAGCCCCCCTGGCGCGCTGCCGCTCTTGCGGTCGGTGAGGCTGGCGGGCGGCGCAAAGCTGCGGCCATCGCGGCTGTGGCTCACCATCGGCACCGTGTGACGTGCTCGCCGGTCTTCCCACGCCACCGTCACGCTGCCGTCGCCCGCCACCGCCAGCGCGGGCCAGCCCTGCTCGTCGGCCGGCATCGCCGCTTCGACCGGCTGCGCCGACTTCACGACGAGCGCATCCGCCTTCAACGCCAGTCGGGCGACGACGATGCGGCGGAACCGCCCCGCCTGCTCGGCCCAGGCCGCGTAGAGTGCGTTCCCGCGCATGGCCAGCGTCACCTGCGCCGCTTCAGTGTCCGACAGTTTCAACACCTTGCCGCCGGGCAGCACCCGGGCATGCGCCTTGCCGGCCTCTTCCCACGCCGCCACAAAACGGCCTCTCCCCAGGGCCATCACCACCGGTTCGTAGCATTCGCCCTGGCTCAATTGAATCTCCCGCTGGAAGTTTGCCGCGGCCGCGGGCCTGATCGCCAGATAGCACTGCGGGCGGCCGCTGCGGTTGTCCTCCCAGACCACGCCCACGGTGTCGCCCGACACCGCGACGCCCCGGCGGTTGGCCGATTCCAGATGCGGGAAAATCGCCACGCCCTGAACCGAATTGACGGTCAGCGGCGCGCTCCACTCCCACGCGGCCTGCGCCGGCCACGCCAGCACCGCCAGCAGCAGCGCGGCCGCCCTCACGACTTGCCGCCCAGGAATTCGAGCAGGGTTTTCTGCTTGTAATGCCCGCCGCGCACGTAGCGGTCGTAATCGCGGAAATCCTGCACGGTCTTGAAGCCCGGGATCTGCACGATCTTGTCGCCCTGCGGCGTCAGATACACGAACAGCGGCGTGGCGAAGGCCTGCAGCCGCACCCCCAGTTCGGCCTCGGTGATGCGCTCGCCGGAGGACAGCGTCAGCCGTTTGCCCGATTCGGCATCGACATACACCAGCTCATAGTTTTCCGTGTACAGCTTTTTAAGCGCCGCGTCGGAAAAGGTCTTCTTGTTGGTGTGGTCGCACCAGGCGCAGCCGTAGCGCCCGAAGTACAGAAAGACCGGCTTGCCGCTCGCGCGCGCCGCCGCAAGGCCGGCGTCGTAGCCGACGAAGGGATAGCCCGGCGGCGGGTCGGCCAGCACCGCGCCCGCCCACAAACAGCCTGCCGCCAGCAGCATCTTGATCGGGTTCATTCCGTTCTCCTTCAATCACATGCCGCCATTCTGATAAATTCGGACATTCGCGCAACCCTCTTTCATGCCCACATGACTCACGACTCCGTCCGCATCGGTCTGGTTTCCATCAGCGACCGCGCCAGCAGCGGCATATACGAGGACCAGGGCCTGCCCGCGCTGCAGGCCTGGTTTGGCGACGTGCTGGCCAATCCGGCGGAATTCGTCACCCGGCTGATCCCCGACGAGCGGGCGCTGATCGAAGCGACGCTGATCGAACTGGCCGACAGCGAGGGCTGCTCGCTCATCCTCACCACCGGCGGCACCGGCCCGGCGCCGCGCGACGTCACCCCCGAAGCGACGCTCGCGGTGGCGCACAAGGTGCTGCCCGGTTTCGGCGAGGCGATGCGCGCCGTGTCGCTGAAATACGTGCCGACCGCCATCCTGTCGCGCCAGGTCGGCGTCACCCGCGGCGCCAGCCTGATCCTCAACCTGCCGGGCCAGCCCAAGGCGATCAAGGAAACGCTCGACGGCATCTTCGCCGCCGTGCCCTACTGCATCGATCTCATCGGCGGGCCGTATCTGGAAGCGCGCCCGGACACCATCGCCGTATTCCGTCCCAAATCAGCGCTGCGGCCAATGACATGACAGCGGTTCTCGATGCGCTCGCCCGCGCCCTGCGCGACCTGTTCAGCCTGCGGGTGCTGTGGGTGGCGGTGTGGCCGATGCTGGCCGCCCTGCTGTTGTGGCTGGCGCTGGGCGTGATGTTCTGGGGCACCTTCTCCGGCTGGATTGAACTGGGGCTCGACGCCATCGGCATCCAGACCTGGCTGGCCGGCCTCGAACCGGCGTGGATCGCCAACGGCATCCAGGCGCTGCTGCACCTCATGCTGTTCGTGCCGCTGGTGATGCTGACCGCACTCGTCATCACCGCGCTGTTCGGCATGCCCGCGCTGATCCGCGTGGTGGCCGAGCGCGACTACCCCCGGCTCAGACGCGAAAACGGCGGCGGCCCGGTCGGCAGCCTGTGGAACGCCGTCGTCGCGATGACCTTGTTCGTCGTCCTGTGGGTGGTCACCCTGCCGCTGTGGCTGATCGGCGTCGGCGTGATCGTGCCCTTCGTGGCCGCCGCCTGGCTGAACCAGCGCCTGTTCCGCTACGACGCCATCGCCGAGCACGCCAGCGCCGACGAAATGGCAGCCCTGTTCAAGCAGGAACGCGGCGGCTGGTGGGGACTGGGGATGCTGACCGGGCTGCTGCAGTTCGTTCCGCTGCTCAACCTGCTGGGGCCGGTGTTTGCCGCGCTGGCCTTCATCCACTTCGGCCTCGCACGACTCGAGCGTCGACGCTCGCCTCATGGCCCGAGCCAAAACGCCGTCGAAAGCCTTCGTCGAAATTGATCTCGTGCGCGGTCATCGCCCCGATCACGCACTGCTCCAGGCTAGGCGGCATCATCAGCCGCCCGGCGGCATCCACCAGACGTCCGGCCATGATTTCAGCCTCGCGGCGCGGCATCAGCTGCGGCAGTTCGGGTTCGGCATAGCCCTGCGGATAGATCGGCCTGCCCACGGCGTCGTACTTGTCCGTCGCCCCCAGCGTATGCAGTAGCTCGTGCGCGATGACGATATTGTTCTGCGACGCCTGCCGGGGGTCGGCAAAGGCATGCACCACCCCGATCAGGCCTTTCTGCAGCCCCAGCGAATGCGCCAGCGCCACGCCGTCCTGCGGTGCGTGATACAGCACGAACAGCTTGACCTTGCCCAGTTGCGGCAATAATTCTCCCGATTGCCGATACACCCACCAGCGCAGCTGCAAACTCCAGAGCACGGTCTTCAGCACGCTGCCGTCGCGCGGCGGCGCCGGGGGGTTCTCTTTGAGTTCGGGCAGCAGGGTGACCCGCATGGCGGGCGACTGCTTCACCCCGTAACGCGCAGACTCGCGTTCGAGGAAGACATTGATCTCGTCGAAATCGCCCGCCCGCAGCGCGCGTATCGCCTCGGCCGCTTCGGGCGAGCCGTCGCCGTTGACCGGAATCACCGCCACGTCCAGCGGCGCACGCCAGGCCCGCACGATGGACTGTTCCAGCCAGGTCAGGCCTGCCGCCGCAGCGAGCGCGCCCAGCAGAAGCAGAATGCGAAGTCGGCGAAATGTCATGGCGGCGCATGCAGAAAGAGGCCCCTTCTTAACGGCAGGGTGCCGACCAGTCTGAACCGGCCATTGTCGCAATTCCGGCCGGATGACCGCTTATTGCTTCCGCATGGCCTCGCGGATCATCCGGAATATCTCGCGGAAGGCCTTCGGCGGCTTGTTGCGCGCCGCCTCGTCGCGCGCATTGCGGATCAGCTGCCGCAGATGCGTGGCGTCGGTGGCGGGGTAACTGTTGAGGAACAGCGTCAGCGCCTCGTTGTCGGCGATGAGCTTCTCGCGCCATTTCTCGGCCTGGTGCAGCTTGGCGTTTTCCGCCGCGGATGCCCCGTTGAAGGCGTCGAGCTGCGCCTGGATCGGCGCCGGGTCGATGCCGCGCATCAGCTTGCCGATGTATTGCCGTTGCCGCCGCAGCGCGCTGTTCTGGGTGATCTTGCGGCAGGCGGCCACCGCCTCGCGCAGCTCGTCCGGCAGCTCGATGCGCTTGAATTGCGCGTCGGGCAATTTGACCAGTAGCGCGCCCAGATCCTGCAGGGCTTCGACTTCGCGCTTCTTCTGGCTCTTGCTGGGACCGTCGTAGACGTCATCGGGGTCGAATTCCAGTTCGGCATCAGGGTCGATCAGGCGCACGGCGGGTCTT
>JAJYXA010000496.1 GCA_021791235.1 Pseudomonadota bacterium | reverse complement strand
GACGGCGGCAAGGTGACCGCCGCGCGGCTCACCGGCGAGACCGCCGCCTTCGACTGGCTGCGCGACGTCATCGTCGAAGGCGTGGACGCGGCCTCGCTGCGCGCCTGGATGCTGGCGCCGGTGGCGCGCCCGCCGGCAGGCGGGGCGGGGCGCGGGCGCGTGGTGTGCAACTGCCTGAACGTGGCCGAGCCCGACATCGTCGCGGAGATTGCGGCGGGCGCCGATCTGGCAACACTGCAGGCCACGCTGAAATGCGGCACCGAGTGCGGCTCGTGCGTGCCGGAACTGAAGCGGCTGCTCGCCGGGAATCGGGCGGCGGCATGAAAACCATTTCACCGCAGAGGCACAGAGGCGCAGAGAGAAAGCGAAAGGAATCCGGGGTTCTCCGTGTCTCTGTGCCTCTGTGGTTCAGGTTTTTTTCGGGTGGACAGCCATGAGCTACGCGACCCTCATCCGCCGGATCGAAGCCGGCGAAGATCTGGGCTACGTCGAGGCGCGCGCGCTGGGCGCGGCCCTGCTCGACGGCGGGGTGCCGGAGCTGGAAACGGCGGCCTTCCTGGTCGCGTTCAACCAGCACGATCCGGGGCTGGAGGCCTGGCTCGGTCTGCATGCGGCGCTGGCCGAGCGGCTGCCGAATTTTGCCGCGCCGTCCGGCCCTTTCCGCACGGTGGTGCTGCCGACCTATCACGGGGTGCGCGAACATCCGCACCTCACCCCGCTGCTGGCGCTGCTGCTGAAAAGCTTCGGCATCCCGGTGCTGGTCCACGGCGTGCTCGAAGGCGGCGGGAGGATGGCGGCTGCCTACGTGCTGCGCGAACTCGGCATCATGCCGTGCGGCAGCGCGTCGCAGGTCAATGCCGCGCTGATCGACGAAGGCATCGCGTTTGCGCCGGTGGCGCTGCTGAGTCCCGGCCTGGCTTCACTGCTGGCGCTGCGGTCGCGGCTGGGCGTCGATGGCTGGGTGACGCGGCTGGCGATGCTGGCCGACGTGCTGGGCGAGCACTCGGTGCGGGTGACGCCGGTGGGGGCGGCATCCGACATGTCCTCCGTGCGCGCGGTGCTGGAAGCCCTGGGCGGGCACGCCCTGCTGCTGCAGGGTTGTGAGGGCGAGGCGTTTGCCGACCCGCAGCAGCGGCCGGACATGGTGCTGGTGCAGGACGGGCAGGGACGGCAGGTGTACGAATCGCAGTCGACCGCGTCCGCACCGGCGAATCTGCCCGAGGTGGACGCGCGGGCAACCGGTGCGTGGATAGACAGAATCATGCGCGACCACTTGCCGCTGCCGCTGCCGATTCGCAACCAGCTGGCGGTGTGTTTGTTTGCGGCGGGCTATACCGAGGATCTCAACCAGGCGCGCGCGATCACCGCGATCAACGGGTTTGGGCTTGGCGTTCGCGCCCTCTCCCTCCGGGAGAGGGTTGGGGAGAGGGGCGCGTAGCGCAACGGCTTTGGCCGGGCGGCGGCGTAGATTTTGGTGCATGTCGCACGATCCGGCACCGCGGTGGTGCGAAGTGGGCGGGCGGCCTGCCGGCAGTCAGGCTTGAATCCCTGTAGAAACAAGGCGGTTGTTATGCACCGATACGGTGGCACAGCGATTGCTAGTTCCAGTTAGTGGGACGGCGCTGAAAAATTCCACGCTTGTCGTTCCGGCGAAAGCCGGAACCCAGTTGAACCCAAGGTCTGGACCCCCGGCATTCGCCGGGGTGACGATTAAATTGGCGTCGCCTTGGATGAAGCAGACCGAATGCAACGGCGTATCTCGGTCATCACTTTCGAGTCATTTTGTTTGGAGTGGTGAGATGGATATGAGTACGCCCATGGGACAGGGTCCCAAAATGAAGCTCGTGATGGTCGGCAACGGCATGGCCGGGGTGCGCACGCTGGAAGAACTTCTGAAGCTCGCGCCCGACCTCTACGACATCACCGTGTTCGGCGCCGAGCCGCACCCCAACTACAACCGCATCCTGCTGTCGCCCGTGCTGGCGGGCGAGCAGACGGTCGACGACATCGTGCTGAACCCGCTCGACTGGTATCAGGACAACAACATCACCCTGCACATGGGCAGGAAGGTGGTGAGGATCGACCGATCGGCCCGGTACGTGGAGGCCGAGGACGGCACCCGCGCCGAATACGACCGCCTGCTGCTCGCCACCGGCTCCAACCCCTTCATCCTGCCGGTGCCGGGCGCCGACCTGCCGGGCGTCATCAGCTTTCGCGACATCGCCGACGTCGATGCGATGATCCGCGCCTCCAGCCAGTACCGTCACGCCGTCGTCATCGGCGGCGGCCTGCTCGGGCTGGAAGCCGCCAACGGCCTGATGAAGCGCGGCATGGATGTTTCAGTTGTCCACATCGCCCCGTGGCTGATGGAGCGCCAGCTCGACGAGCCCGCCGCGCGCCTGCTGCAGAAGAGCCTGGAAGAAAAGGGCATGAAGTTCCTGCTGCGGAAGCAGACCGCCGAGCTGGTTCCCGGCGCGTCGGGCCGCGTCGCCGCAGTCAAGTTCAAGGACGGCGACAGCGTGCCCGCCGATCTGGTGGTGATGGCGGTCGGCATACGTCCCAACACCGAGCTCGCCGAATCCGCCGGCCTGCACTGCAACCGCGGCATCGTCGTCAACGACACCATGCAGACCTTCGACCCGCGCATCTATTCCATCGGCGAATGCGCCGCGCACCGCGGCACCGCCTACGGCCTGGTCGCGCCGCTGTTCGAACAGGCCAAGGTGTGCGCCAACCACCTGGCGCATTACGGCATCGGCCGCTACCAGGGCTCGGTGACCTCGACCAAGCTCAAGGTCACCGGCATCGACCTCTTCTCCGCCGGCGATTTCATCGGCGGCGAGGGCACCGAGGCGATCCTGTACTCCGACCCCATCGGCGGCGTCTACAAGAAGCTCGTCATCAAGGACAACAAGCTGGTCGGCGGCGTGATGTACGGCGACACCGTCGACGGCGCCTGGTATTTCTCGCTGCTGCGCGACGGCAAGGACGTGTCCGAACTGCGCGACCACCTGATGTTCGGCCAGGATCATTGCGGCAACCTCGGCCACCAGGGCATCAACAAGGCCGCATCGATGACCGACGACATGGAAGTGTGCGGCTGCAACGGCGTGTGCAAGGGCGACATCGTCAAGGCGATCCGCGAGAAGGGCCTGTTCACGCTGGAGGATGTGAGGAAGCACACCAAGGCGTCGAGTTCGTGCGGTTCGTGCACCGGGCTGGTC
>JAJYXA010000418.1 GCA_021791235.1 Pseudomonadota bacterium | reverse complement strand
TGCCGCACCGTACTCGAATGCACCCGCGGGAATGACAGCCAGCACCGGCGAGGCCGAACCGTCGGCCAGGGTGTCCTGGAAATGGGTGTCGGGCAGGCCCAGTACGTGCGCGGCGTTCACTTGCAGGGCGATCAGTTCGCCTTCGCGCAGTGCAAAGGTGTCGGGCAGGGGGGTGGGGATGCGGTCGGGGTTCATGTGAACAGCCGGGAACATGCGAGAATTCGAATTATGCCAGTTCCGTTTTTGCGCAGGCGCCTGGCAAAGGCGGCAAAACTGCAGAATGACACTAAAATGTCACCCACCCAGACAATAATGGCGCACCGGGGATAACCCAAATAATCCTGTGCCCCCAACCGACATGCTCTACATCGATCTCTTCAAATCCCTCGAACGCGCCCGCTGGAACATGGAAACCGACATTCCGTGGGACAGGTTCGACGCCAGCAAACTGTCCGACGAGCAGGCGCTGACCATCAAGATGAACGCCATCACCGAATGGGCGGCCTTGCCGGCCACCGAGATGTTCCTGCGCGACTTCGTGCACGACAGCGATTTCTCCGCCTTCATGTCGATCTGGTTCTACGAGGAACAGAAGCACTCGCTGGTGCTGATGGAGTACCTGCGCCGCTTCAAGCCGGAACTCGCGCCGACCGAGGAAGAGCTGCACGCCATCCGCTTCCCGTTCGATCCGGCGCCGCCGATGGAGACCCTGATGCTGCATTTCTGCGGCGAAGTGCGGCTGACGCAGTGGTACAAATGCGCCTCCGAGTGGCACACCGAGCCGGTGATCAAGCACATCTACGAAACCATTTCGCGCGACGAGGGACGCCACGGCGGCGCCTACCTGCAATACATGAAGCGCGCGCTCAAGGAGGGCGGATCGAACGTCGCCGCTGCCTTCGCCAAGATCGGCTTTCTGATGGCATCCAGCCAGCGCTCCGACAAGGCGCTGCACCCCACCAACCTGCATGTCAACGAAGCGCTGTTCCCCCAGGACACGATCCAGTCGCGCCTGCCCAACCCGGAATGGCTGGAACACTGGCTCGACGAGCAGATCCGCTTCGACGAGACCTGGGAAAACAAGGTGGTCGGCGGCATCCTGCGCAATCTTTCGAATCTTTTGGGCCAGACCTTCGAGAACGTGCGCGACCTCAACAAATACCGCAAGCAGGCACTGGCTGCTGCCTGACACGCATCCGCGCACAAAAAAGGCCAGCGTTCAGCTGGCTTTTTCAATGGGTATGCGGATGACGGATTGCGATGCCTGAAACACATCAGGCGCCGACAGGCGGGTGGCTCGGCTATGCCCAGTGCGAACCATAGAGCCGCAACGTCGCCTTGAACCCCTTCTCGTTGTTCAGGGGGATCGCGACATACGGCTGTCCCTGCTCGTCCTTCATTCCGGCTGCGGGCGCTCTTTTTGCACTCGACCATCCGCTGTCGGCCAGGACAAAACTGACCTGCCAGGACTCGGCCTTGTCAGCCGGCGGAATGGCACTGATCACGACCGTGTCGCGGAACAGGTATTCGCCGGGGACGTAGTGGTCGTCCCTGGGCGTGTCCTCGCCGGTATAGGTGATCATCGATACTGAAAGCTGGACCGTGAACATCATTTCCCGGCTGCCCGACGGGCGCTTCGACAGATCGAGGAAGGTGGAGAACAGGTGCGGATGGCGGGCATCCGTTTTCAGCGTGCCGTCGTCATCAAAGAGTTCGGAGCGCGGCCGCAGCATGGCGCTGTTATTGGCCACCGTGCGCCGCGTGAGATCGAAATCCAGCGCGCCGCGGGTGGCGACCACCACCTCGAAGTAGTACCCCACCTTCGTCCCGAGCAGCTTCTGTAGTTTGGTCGTGGGTGGCAGGGGCAGGTTTTCGACCGCCAATACGCCGTTGACGCTGACATTGCCGAACAGGAAGCGGGTAAGGTTCTGGAAGCCTTCCTCGGAATTCACGATGCCGTAGGGGCCGCTGTGGCTGCGATGGACATGGGCGCGCGGCGCACCGGTCACGTAGGCGTTTTCGATGCGCACCAGCCCGTCGCTCAGCTCGCCGGCGAGCAGCCGGGACGCCCCGCGCGCCACGTCATAGTCCTTGCTGTTCGTTCCGACCAGGCAGAAAAACCGGCGCGGATCGAATTTCCCGTCGAGCGAATTGACCTTGACGTTCTTGTCCTTGATGGCGAGATATTTCCGCATTTCGCCGCGGTTGAAGTTGTTCATGTCCCACAGACCGAAGAAACCCGGAACATTCATCCCGGCCATCTCGATGCCGTTGTGGGGCGTGGCGAACGTGAACACCTTGTCGACGAGCTTGCGCGCCGCGTCGCTGCCGGCCTCACCGTTCTGCAGAAGGCAGCGGCAGACCAGGCCGCCCATCGAATGCGCCACCAGATAGACCCTGAAATCCTCGGGCTTCATCTGGCCGCCGAGACAGACCTGGTCGCGCACGCGCAGAATCAGGTCGCCAAGTCCCTTGGCCGCTTCCATGATCGAGGGCACCTTGCCTGAGCCGAAATCCGGGTCGGCCACGTCGTAGTAGCGATGGATGATGATGCTTTGCGGCGGGATCGGCCCGGATTCGAGCTGCAACCCGTCCCGGTAGATGTCGCTGTAGCCTGCCTTCATCAACCGGACGATGGGCGATTCGAAGAAGACCTTGCGCACTGCCCCGTCCCATGCCTGGCGCGCCTTGGTCGAGCCGAGTTCGAGGCCCATGTAGGGCGTCGACGTGGTTTCGGTGATCTCCGATTCCGTCATCGCGTAGCCGCGGACGTAAATGATGGGATAACACGGTGTATCGGTCATGCCGTCGACTCCCCCTGCGGTGGTTGTCCACCTATTCTAGTTCGCCCGTCGCAAGCTGCCATTCCAGGGTTGCAAAAGGAATCAACCTCTTGCCGTTCGTCCTGAGATTCCATGGCTTCAGTCAAGGGGCTTTGAGACACTGTGGTTCGACAAGCCTGTCCGTCGTGCATTGAAGGGGGCGAGAAAAAACCTGTAAGGAATGATGGCCGAGTGCGACTCATGCCTGTCCGCAGCATTTTTGCAGGCGGATGCTGGCCAAGGCCAGCGACATTTTCAAACCTTATCTGGAGAGTCACATCATGGACAAGCGTCACTTCATCAAAACCGCTGCCTCCTCGCTGCTTGCACTGGGCATCGTTGCCGCTGCCGCACCCGGCCAGGCCGCCAGCATGGACAAATGCTTCGGAGTCGCCAAGGCCGG
>JAJYXA010000538.1 GCA_021791235.1 Pseudomonadota bacterium | reverse complement strand
ATCTTGTCGGAGTTCCGTATTGCGGCCGATCAGGACGACCCGTTTGCCCAGAATCTGCTCGGCCTGATGTACGTCCAAGGCCTGGGAGTGCAACGCAATTATCAACTTGCGCTGGACTGGTTTTCCAAGGCGCAGGTCTTGGGTCTGCCCGACGCGATGGCGAATCTGGCGAAGATGTACGCCGACGGTCTGGGCGTGACCAGGAGCGATGCGACCGCGCTACGCTATTATCGCGACGCCGCGCGCTCCGGATTCCGCCCGGCGCTGTCGCTCATGGTCAAGATCTACGAAAAGGGCGGACTGGGCGTCGCGCCCGATGCCGAAAAGGCCCTTCGCTGGCGCGCCCGGCTGCGCGGCGCGATGGGCAAGTCCGATCAGGTGCGCAGCGAAGCGGCCAAAGTCCCGGTGCCGGTCAAGCCGTCGGTCAAGTCGTCGGTCAAGCGCCTACACGACATGCACGACACGCGTGTGAGACTTGCCAAGACCCCAGCCTTGCCGAAAACGGCGCGCCGGGGCAAGCCGATTCGCCCAGCGGCCGAGAGTGAAGCGTCGTTCGAGCAGCGGGTCTTCCGCCAGCTCGAGCAATATCGGCGGCGCGAGCGCAAGCTGTTTGTCGGCTCCAACGACAGCACGCCGGCGCTGGGCGCGTATCTCCAGAATCTGCGGACCCGATTGCAGCGCCTCTTGGCGACCGCCTTTCCCGCCTCGAAGCCTGCGGCAACGATGATGCTCAGCTATTCGATCCTCAGGGACGGAACGCTAGAAGGCGTCGAATTGAGCCATAGCTCGGGAAACCGGAATACCGACAGAAAGGTTCTGGCGCTGTCGAAAACCCTCACCGGCCTGCCGCCTCTGCCGGCGGCAATCGCGGCGACCACCGACGTGCTGGTGGTGACGGTCGGCCTCCCCATCGAATGACTCCGTCTAGGGCGCTCCCGGCGCCGGCCCGTGGCTCAGGCTGCCCATGCGCAGCGCGTATTGGCGCGTGAATTCGGCGCCCAGGAAAAAGATCTGCGCGGAGTAATACACCCACAACAGCAAGGCGATCATCGATCCGGCGGCACCGAAACTGCTGGCGACGCCGCTATTGCCGATATACAGGCCGATCGCATACTTGCCCAGCGCGAACAGGGCCGCGGTGCCCAGCGCGCCGATCGTCACGTCGCGCCAGGACAGGCACACGCGCGGCAGCATCTTGTAGATGACCGCGAACAGGGTGGCGATCACGGCAAAGCCGATCAATCCCGCCAGCGATCCCAGCCAGAAGGCCGTGTCTCTCCAGAGGCCGCCCCAGTAGCGCTCCAGCACCGCCAGCACGGCGCTGACCACCAGCGACACCATCAGCAGGAAGGTCAGCACCAGGATCAGTCCGAACGACAGCAGGCGGGTGCGCAGCAAATCCCACAGCCCGGTCTGGCTGACGCTGGGAATTTGCCATATTTCATCCAGACTGGCTTTCAATTCGGCGAACACGCTGGTGGCGCCGAACAGCAGCAAGGCGGTGGCGACGAGCGTGGCCAGGCGCCCTTGCGCCTGATTGCTCGCGCCCGCCAGTATCAGCTGGATCGCTTCGGCGCCCTGGTCTCCGACCAGTCCCCGCAGTTGCGTCATGATCTCGCCCCGTGCCGCCTGGGCGCCGTAGAAAAAGCCGGCGATGGCGATCACCAGAATGAGAATCGGCGCCATCGAGAACAAGGTATAAAAAGCCAATGCCGCACCCTTGCTGGCGGCGCGGTGATTGATCCAGTCAGCGACCGCGGCATTGATGACCTGGCGCAACTGTCGGACGATGGCGGGCATGTGAGCGGTTTTCATTAAAAGGCCAACCGTCTTGGTTGGCCTTTCTTTCCTGGTCAGGTGGCGAGGCGCACCCGAAGCTTATCAGAGTGGCTTACCCGAGTGACTTGCCTGGCTTACCTTTGCACCGGCCGCTGCGTCTCGATTTTCACCATGATGCGGCGGTTCGGTTGCAGGCATTCAACCAGCTTCCTGTTCTTGCCGTTGGCCTTGCCCTTCACCTTGGCGCAGGAAACGACCGGGTCGGCCTCACCCTTGGCAGCGGTCTCGATGCGCCCGGCGGCAACGCCTTGGCCGACCAGGTAATCCTTCACGGCGTCGGCGCGACGCTGCGACAACTTCTGATTGTAGGCGCTGGAGCCGATGCGGTCGGTGTAGCCCGTCACGCGCACCCGTTCGACCTGCGGATATTCCTTCATCTTGGCCACGACTTCCTCGTCGAGTTTCTTCTTGCCGCCCGGACGTATGACGGCTTTGTCGAATCCGAACAGCGCCTCGGCCCGCAGGGCGATCGGCACGAAGGCCGGCGCATCCGGCGCGACGGCGGGCGCCGGTACGGGAGCGGGCGGTTCGGCGGCAGCGACTTTCGGCGCTTCTTTCTTGACCAGATCCGGATCGCATTCGGCGCTCGCCATCGCCGGCGTCCACGCCCCGGTGCGCCAGCATAGGCCGGTGCCGCTCTTGACGACCTTGCCGCTGCTGTCGGTGAGATACGCGCCGTTGCCTGGTTCGTCTGCGGCAGCAACCCCGGCCGTGGTCAAGGAGGCCATGGCGAGCATGCCCAGTAAGAGTCGTGATGTTTTCATTTATTGCTCCTGTTGTTGTTCGTGAGGCCGGGAATCGATGAACCAGCTTAGGCGCAAATCCAGCGACCATCTGTGCGCTGTCGAACATAGGGCATGGGCGCGACTGCGGCTGCGGCGCGCATTTTCAGCGCTGCCCTCGCATGAGCTTGCGCCGGTAAATCTTGCCCGGCGGCGGCGCCACCGGTTTGACCCGCGCAGCGGCCAGTAACTTGGGGCAATCGCTGCTTTCGTCCGGCCCGGTCTTGGTCAAGGGGATCAGCGCCGCGACCGGCGCCAGAACCGCCAGTGCCAGCGCGCTGCCCGCCTTCAGGGCCAGCACGCCTTTGTCGATGCTGAGGCGCGGCTGACTGAAGCTGCCGCGCACGTAGAGTGGCGCCCTGAGCGAGAGCACGCGCAGCCCCTTGCTGTTGGCCCTGATGGTCAGGTTCAGCCGCTCTCGCGCCAAATCGATGTCGCCGCTGACGTCGACAATGGCAGCGGTGGTATCGACGAAGAAACTGTGCGTCCGCATCACGCCACGGCTCACGCCAAAATCGGCGGCCAGGCAATTGAGCCTGACTTGTTTGTCGCCGACCAGACGGGTGATGATCACGTTGCCGATGTTCAAGCCCATTTCTTCCAGCAA
>JAJYXA010000413.1 GCA_021791235.1 Pseudomonadota bacterium | reverse complement strand
CCCCATTTGTGCCGAAATATCCGGTGGAGCTGACACCTGCCGGATCGCTGTATGCACCGGAAATTCAGTGGCGTGCAATATCGACCACACGTTCCTTTGCCATACAACCCAAGGCAAGAAGCAAGGCTGTTGTATCCATAGGTCGTGGGCCGACTCACGTTTTCAGATGCACTGTTTGCGGGAAACTATTCAAGCGAAAAACCTACGACGCCACCCTGAATCCGCACAAGAACAAGCAGGGGCATCCATGCTATGGTAGTTTTGGCATCTTCGTAAAGACGCAGTAGTGAACGCTGATGTCTGAATACCTGCATGTCGAGAAGCCTTCTCTGGATCAACTTGCTGCGTTGGGCTGGCAGGTGGTGGATCCGCTGGCCCGAATGACCCGCGAGGCGCTCGACTACATTCAGCGCAACTACCTGCGGGAAACCGTCATCAAGCACCCGGATCGGGCCGAAGCGGAGCGCCTCTGGAATTTCCCCTACGCGGCTATCGAGGAGGCGGTGGTCAATGCCGTGTACCACCGCTCCTATGAAGAGCGGGAGCCCATCGAGGTGCGGATCACGCCGGATGATCTGGTGGTGTTGAGCTTTCCCGGACCGGATCGCTCCATCCGGATGGAAGACCTGCGGGCCGGCAAGGCGGTCAGCCGCCGTTACCGCAATCGCCGCATCGGCGAATTC
Source organism: Pseudomonadota bacterium (assembly GCA_021791235.1). The sequence continues at coordinate 2,551 of JAJYXA010000413.1, read as the reverse complement.
CTCAAGGAGCTGGACCTCACCGAGGGGCGGTCCACGGGCATCCCCAAGATTCTGAAGGTGATGAAGGAGAACGGCTCGCCTGCGCCTGAATTCGAGAGCGACGACGACCGCACCCACTTGCTGATCCGTTTGCCTGTGCATGAGCGAGCCGTTCAGGAACAGGCCCAGCAAGTTACCCCGCAAGTCACCCCGCAAGTCCACAAGTTACTTGCCGGCATCCGTGGTGATCTGACCAGAGCGGAAATTATGGAGGGCTTGGGGCTTAAGGATCGGATGCATTTTGCCAAGGACTACCTGCAACCCGCGTTGGATTCCGGCCTGATCGAGATGACCATCCCCGACAAGCCCCAAAGCAGCAAGCAGAAATACCGGCTTACGGCGGCAGGCAGGGCGTTGCTAGAACAGCAGGCTAGCAGCCGGGATGAAACCGGTGTCTGAATACCTCCACGTCGAAAAACCCTTTCTCGACCAGCTTGCGGCGCTGGGCTGGACGGTCATCGACCAGGGGCAGGGCTTTATCCCGAGCGATCCGGCGGCGAGCAAACGCGGGAGCTTCCGCGAATGGCTGCTGCCCGAGGTGTTCCGCGATGCGGTTCGTGCGCTCAACCGCACCGCCGACGGCACGGCCTGGCTGACCGACCGCCAGCTCGACGATCTGCGCGACCAGATTCTGCGCCAGCCGAACCGCACGCTGCTGGAAGCCAACGAGGCGGTGCAGGCGCTGTTCCTCAAGGCGCAGGTGGACCGCAACGAGGTGACGGGCGAGAGCGATCCGGTTGTACAGCTCATCGACTTCGCCCACCCGGAGCGCAACGTCTTCCACGCGATCAACCAGTTCCGCATCGACACGCCAGGCTGCGTGAAGCAGTGCATCATTCCGGACATCGTGCTGTTCGTGAACGGCATTCCGCTGGTGGTGGTGGAGGCGAAGATCGGCGACGCGAACACGGCCAACCCGATGCACGCAGCGTTCGAGCAGTTGCTGCGCTACCGCAACGGGCGCGCCGAAACCCTTGCCGCCGGGCTGCGAGAAGGCGAGCCGCGCCTGTTTCATACCAATCTGCTGTTGATCTCCACCTGCGGCGAGAAGGCCACCTACGGCAGCGTGACTTCGGGCTACGAGCATTTTTATGCCTGGAAGGACATCTGGCCGGAGAGCAACCGGGCCTATACGCCGCCGCTGGGCGTGGAGCGCGAACAGGAACGGATGATTCAGGGCCTGCTCGCGCCTTCGACCCTGCTGGACGTGCTGCGCACCAGCACGGTGTTCATGGACACGGAGTCGGGCAAACGGGTGAAAGTGGTGTGCCGCTACCAGCAATATCGCGCCGCCCATCGCATCGTTGAGCGCCTGCGCACGGGCAAGACCATGGAAGAACGTTCCGGAGTGGTGTGGCATACCCAGGGCTCGGGCAAGTCGCTGACCATGGTGTTCGTGGCGCGCATGCTGCGCGCGTCGAGTGACCTGGCGGATTTCAAGATTCTGCTGGTCAATGATCGGGTGGACCTGGAAGAGCAGCTTGCCGCCACGGCCAAGTTGATCGGCGGCAAGGTGAACGTGATCGACAGCACGGCGACATTGCGCGAGCACCTTGCCACCGACGCATCCGACATCAACATGGTGATGGTGCACAAGTTCATGGAGCGCGCCGAGGCGCTGCCGCTGAAAGTGGCGGAGGCGCTGGCGAGTTACGGCACGGTGCCGTCCGCGCAGACCTTCGGCGTGGTGAACCCATCCGACCGCATCCTGCTGATGATCGACGAGGCGCACCGCACCCAAAGCTCGGATTTCGGCGACAACATCTTCGAGGCGTTTCCCAATGCGACGCGCATTGCCTTCACCGGCACGCCGCTGATCACCGAGGCGCACGGCAACCGGCGCACGGTGAAGCGCTTCGGTGAATACATCGATACCTACAAGCTGATGGACGCGGTGCACGACGGCGCGACCCTGCAGATCCTTTACGAAGGCCGAACGGCGGACACGGCGCTGAAGGACAAGCACGGCTTCGATACCAGGTTCGAAGACCTGTTCAAGTCGCGCAGCGAGGCGGAACTGCTCGCCATCAAGAAGAAGTACGGGGCGAGCGGCGACATCCTCGAAGCGGAGAAGCGCATCGACGCGATTGCCCGCGATCTGGTGCACCATTACATCGACAACATCCTGCCGGACGGCTTCAAGGCGCAGGTGGTGTGCCATTCCAAGCTGGCGGCGGTGCGTTACCAGAAGTCGATCCGGGCCGCGCTGGCCGAGTGGCTGGATCGCGAGAAGCTCAAGCCGAAGCCCGACACCGGACTGATCCGTCGCATCGGTTTCTTGAGGGTGGCGGTAGTGGTTTCCTCAGACGCTACCAACGAGCTGGCGGTTATCACCGAGGCGCGTAAAGAAGCCAAACGCTGGAACGCGGTGGAGAATTTCTGCAAACCATTTGACTTCGACGACCCGGACAAGGAACTGACCGGTATCGCCTTCCTGATCGTGTGCGACATGCTGCTGACCGGCTTCGATGCCCCGGTCGAGCAGGTGATGTACGTCGACAAGCGGCTCCGG
>JAJYXA010000462.1 GCA_021791235.1 Pseudomonadota bacterium | reverse complement strand
GATTGCCGTGATCGGCCAGGCCTTCCCCTACACGCCGATCGCCAACCCGCGCCACATGGTGCCGGACTGGAGCTTCGGCATCCGCGACGACAGCATGCAGAAATGGGTGGACGAGGCGCGCGCCAAAGGCGCCCAGGTGGTCGTGGTGCTGTCGCACAACGGCATGGACGTCGATCTCAAGATGGCCAGCCGCGTCACCGGCATCGACGCCATCTTCGGCGGCCACACACACGACGGCGTACCGCAACCGGTCCAGGTCAAGAACGCCAAGGGCATCACGCTGGTGACCAACGCAGGCTCCAACGGCAAGTTCCTCGGCGTGATGGACTTCGACGTCAAGGGCAAGCGCGTGGTGAGCTACAAGTACCGCCTGCTGCCGGTGTTCTCCAACCTGCTGCCGGCCGACCGGGGGATGGATGCGTACATCAAGAAAGTGCGCGCACCCTACGAGAAGAAGCTGAACGAGAAGCTCGCCGTTTCCGACGATTTCCTGTATCGCCGCGGCAACTTCAACGGCACCTGGGACCAGCTGCTGGTCGATGCGCTGATGGAGGTCAAGGGCGCGGATGCTGCCTTCTCGCCGGGCTTCCGCTGGGGCACCACCCTGCTGCCGGGCGAAGACATCACGATGGAACGCCTGATGGACCAGACCGCGATCACGTATCCGGAGACCACGCTGACCAACATGACGGGCGAAACGATCAAATCCGTCATGGAAGACGTCTGCGACAACCTCTTCAACGCCGATCCCTATTACCAGCAGGGCGGCGACATGGTCCGCGTGGGCGGCATCGAATACACCATCAATCCGAACGCGACGATCGGCAAACGCATCACTGACATGCGCATCAAGGGCAAGCCGGTCGATGCGAACAAGACCTACAAGGTCGCCGGCTGGGCGCCGGTCGGCGAAGGCGTCAGCGGCGAGCCGATCTGGGACGTCGCCGCCAGCTACCTGCGCGACAAGAAGGTGATCAAGGGCCTGAAGCTGAATGAACCCAAGATCATCGGTGTCGGCAAATCCAATCCGGGCATCGCCGACTACGACGGCGTGCTGGCCTGAGGTTGGCACAGCATGAAACAAAGGGGCGCAAGCCCCTTTTTTCATGCCTGTGGCAGGCGCCTCCGCATCGCGAACGCTGCGCCAAACCAGGGCGTCCGCTTCGGGCGGATCCGCGCCAATGCCTGTACGAATGCCTGCTGCGATGCCGCCAGCGTGGGCGAGGCCTGCCCGAAGCGCTGGTGTTCCAGCTGACGTACGGCGTCTGCCACATCGCACGCTTCCGTTTCCTGGCTCACGCGGCGCTGCCATTCGCCGAGGCTGGGGGCGGCAGGCTGGCCCGTGAGCGAAAACTGTCGCACTGCCCGGTCCAGCCCGGCGACATCGCGTGCTTCACGAATCGCGCGCAGGCCGCACAGGCGCGCCAGCCGCCAGCGCACCATGCGCCGTATCTGCCAGACCAGCCCGGACAGCAGCAGCGCGCCTGCGAGGCCACCCATCCCCTGTTTGACGCGTTGCCAGCGCGGATCGAACACCGTCAGCGTCTTCCCTGCCACCCGCGTGCTGGCCAACCGGCCGTGCGCCACGTCGTACCACGGCAGGCGCAGGGTCGGCAGGCTCAGCGGACCGCGTGCGTGCGGCTCCAGAAACAGCGTGACAACATAGCGCGACAGCGGCGCGGCGGGATCGTCCGGCGCCACTGCCTCGATCAGCGGCGGATAGATGCCGAGCGCGGGCGATTCGCGCAACTGCAAATCCAGCAAGGCCTTCAGGCCTTCCGCGCCGTAGCCGCCTACCACCTCGAAACGCCAGCTGAGCGGCCGCTGCACGGGCCAGCGCGCAGGCAGGGGATCGGCGTGGATGACGGGCGCAACCGGCGGAACATGCTCGGGCAACCAGGCGGGCAAGGCGGCCGCCTGGAATGCCAGGGACGGTCCCGGGAAGCGCAGGCGTTGTCCGAACCGGCCGGCGTCGAGCATGGGCACGCCAAGCGTGGCGGGGCCGTCCCGGGTTGCAAGCAGCGCCCAGTAGTAACGGTGCATCGTGCACGTTTCGCCCCCCGCGCGCGTGCCAGTGCCCTCGTCTTCGCCCAGGGCGCGCACGACGCGTCCGACGCGCGTCGGCAATTCCGGGCGCTGCCATTGCAGACTGCCGTCGTCACAGATCGCCAGGGTCAGGCGCGTCGGCTGGTTGACCCGCGGCATGGCGGGATCAAGCGTCCAGTTCGCCGTCACGCGCGGCACGGTTTCGCTGCCGTCGCTCACACTCAGGGACAGCACAGGGGTATGCATGCGCTCAAGATGCAGCGCGGGGATCTGCAAGGTGCCGGCTGTGCGCGGGTATAGCGTCAGCACGAGAGTTTCGCTGTCCGCCCCGCTGCTCAGCGTGCGCGCAAACATGTCGAAGGAGGCGCCAAGCGGCGCCAGATCCAGCGCCTCAAGGGCCAGGCCGCGCCCCTGGACCGTCAGGCTGACCGGCTCCCCCAGCGCCACGGCCGTTCTGTCCAGCTGTGCGGTCAGCGAGGCCGCGTGGGCGGCACTCGCCGCCAGCAGCAGGATCAGGGCTTTCACCATGGCGACCGCTCCGTGTCGTCGTGCCTGGCATCCTGCTTCAGCAGGTTTTTCAGCATGGTTGCCGGACGGTCTTCCAGGCGTTCGAGTTTTTTCACCCCCGACAGCGCCAGCCGGGGATCGACCGCCAGCGCTTGACTCGATGCAGCCACGCCCAGCGCACGCGTGCCGGTTATGCCCGGTGCATTGCGGTCAAGCTGCACGCCCGGGTGGCCGGGCTCCGTCTCTTCCGGCAGGTTCGCCGGCTGGCCGTCCAGCTGGATCCGCCCTTCGGCCAGAAAGCCGCGGCGTCCGCCGAGATCGCTTTGCATCGGTGTTTCGCGCCGCTGGCGGCGCAGACGTTGCCAGGCGTAGTCCAGATTGGCGCGTGCTTTGGCATCGCCTGGCCGCAAGCGCAGCACCGTCTCGAACGCCTCGAACGCGGCCTGCCATTGCCTGCGCGCATACAGCGCATTGCCCAGGTTGTAGAGCGCATCCGCACGCTGGCTCTCGTTTTCCGCCAGCAGCAGCGCGGCGCCGAAATGCCGGGCCGCCGCCGCGTAGTCCGCCTGCCGCCAGGCAGCCGCACCCGCTCCCATCCGGCCTGTATAGCCGCCGACCTGCGCATACAGCGTTTGCGCGCTGGCGTAGCGTTTGGCCTGCCATGCCTGCCAAGCCGCCGCCTC
>JAJYXA010000197.1 GCA_021791235.1 Pseudomonadota bacterium | reverse complement strand
TATGGGCAAGCCGGCAAGTGCAATTGCAGGTATAGTAAATAAAAAAACATAACAGACGCAGTATCCACAAGAGGAGGTTCAATGAGACACAATGCGATCCGCTGTTTTCTGGCGCTGCTGGGTGCCGTCCTGACCATCGCCGCCGCACCCGCGCGCGCGGAGATGCCCGCGTGGGAGCAGCAGTTGTACGACGCGGCGAAGAAGGAGAAGCAATTCACCGTCTATACCGCCCACTACGACACCGAAACCATCGCCGATCTGTGCATGGCGTTCGACAAACGCTATCCCGGCGTGAAGTGCAATTTCGTGCGCACCACGGCGCAGGTTGCCTACCAGCGCTTCCAGCAGGACCTGCAGGCCAAGCTGGCCGTCGCCTCGGTCTTCAGCAGTACCGACGTGAGCCACTATCCCGACCTGAAGAAGCGCGGGCTCCTGATGCAATACCAGCCGCACAACCTAGCGAAAATGGTGGATTCGCTCAAGCAGTACAACGACAAGGATAATTACTATTGGGTCACCGCGTCTGCACTGGTGGTGATCGCCTACAACAACAGCCTGGTTTCCGAGAAGGATGCGCCGAAGAAATGGACCGATCTGCTCGACCCGAAATGGAAGGACAAGGTTTCGATCGGGCATCCCGCTTTCAGCGGCTATGTCGGAACCTGGGTGGTGCTGATGCGCAAACTGTACGGCTGGGACTATTTCGAGAAGCTGGAAAAGAACAAGCCCCAGATCGGGCGCTCGATCAATGACACGGTGACCATGCTGAACGCGAAGGAGCGCTGGGTCGCCGCAGGTCCCGAGGCGACCACCTTGCTCTCCCGCGACAAGGGCAATCCGCTCAGCGTCATCTATCCTTCCGATGGCACCCTGCTGATGGTTTCGCCCACCGGCATTCCGAAGAACGCGCCGGCTCCGAACGCCGCGAAGCTGTTTGTCGAGTTTATGCTCGACAAGGAGGCGGCCGAAGTCCAGGTCAAGAATCACCAGCTTTCGGTGATCAAGGGCATCAAGCCCGCACCGGGCGCCAAGCCGCTGGAGGAAATCAAGGTCATGCGGCCGACGGAGGAGGAAATCACCAAAGGTATACCTGAGGTCAAGGAGAAATTCCGCGACACCTTCGGCATTTAGATCGTGGGCGAGGGCATTGCAGGACGCGCGGCCGCGGGTACGCCTGTTGCACCCGCGGCCGCGCCGTCGGCCTTCGGTCAACGCTGGCGGCACCTGGACAAATCGTCCTGGGTGTGGCTGCTGGCGATTGCGGTGCTGTTGTTCCTGGTTGTGAACCCCCTGTTTCGCCTGCTGCTGGCGAGCGTCCAGGAACAGGACACCGGCGCGTTTACGCTGGCGAACTACGCAGCGGCTTACAGCCGCTCGCGCTATGTGGACGCGCTGGTGCATTCGCTCGTGCTGGGCACGTCCTCGGCGCTACTGTGCCTCGCGTTCGGTCTGCCGCTCGCCTGGGCGGTGTCGCGTACAGACATGCCCGGCAAGGGCCTGATCTGGATCTCCATCCTCGGCACCTTCGTCATTCCGCCTTATCTCGGTGCAGTCGGCTGGATGCTGCTGGCCGGCCCCAATGCGGGATGGCTCAACCGGTTTGCGATCGAGTTGACCGGCATGCAAAAGGGGCCGTTCAACATCTATTCCATGCCCGGCCTGGTGCTGGTCACCGCCTGCTATAGCTTTCCCTATGTGTTCGTGTTTACCAAATCGGCGCTCGATCTGGTCTCGTCTGAAATGGAGGACGCGGCGAACATCCTCGGCTGCGGCAATTTCAAGGCGACCTTGTCGATCACGCTGCCGCTCGTGCTGCCGGCGATTCTGGCCGCCCTGATCCTGGTGTTTCTGGAGGCCATTGCGCTGTTCGGGTCTCCCGCGCTGCTGGCTTTGCCGGGACGCTTTCACGTGGTCACCACCCAGTTGTGGCAGTTCTTCGAGTTTCCGCCCAAGGTGGGCGTGGCCGCGGCCTACGCCATGCCGCTGCTCGCCATCACGGTGTTCCTGTTCTGGCTGCAGCGTCGCATCACGCACCGCAAAGGCTACGTCGCGCTTACCGGCAAGGGTGGAGAACGCCGGCCGATCAAGCTTGGCGGCTGGAAGTGGCCGCTGCTCGGCTACTGCCTCGCGGTGTGCACGCTGTCATTCTTCATGCCGATGGTGGTGATCTGCCAGGCCGCCTTGGCCAAGGCCTGGGGGCGCGGCTTCAGGCTGGATAACCTGACGTTCGACAACCTCTATTTCACACTGTTCGAGAACACGCTGACGCGCAACGCCACGATCAACACGTTCGTCTACGCGGGCTCCGCCGCGCTCATCGCGATCGCGCTGGCCCTATGTATAGCCTACATCGTGAACCGGCAGCTGGTAGGCAAGAAGCTCGGCAACGTGCTGTCGTTTCTCACCATGGCGCCGTTCGTGATTCCGGGCATCGTGCTGGCCATCGGTTTCTACGCGGCCTACACGCGACCGCCGCTGCTGCTGTACGGATCCGCCTGGATCCTGATCCTCGCCTTCGCCACGCGTTTCCTGCCGATCGCTTACGCTAACAGCAACGCCGCAATTCGCTCGATCAACCCTGAGTTGGAGGATGCGGTGCGCATCCTCGGTGGCACGCGTTTCACCGCGATCCGGCGGGTGGTGGCGCCTTTGCTCAAACGCAGCCTGGCCGGAGCGTTCATCCTGGTATTCATCCCGGGCACGCGCGAGCTGAGCTCTGCGATTTTCCTGTCTTCCATCAACACGCAGGTGCTCTCCGTGCTTCTGTTCGATAAGAGCGACGAGGGCAACTTCGAAATGCTCGCAGCGATCGGAGTGATCTTGGTGCTGATAACAGTGGTCTTTATTCTGATCGGTTTTCGCCTAATGGGTCGTGATTTCATGCTGAGGAGGACGGCCGCATGAGCCTAGGAGCAGGGGCCCCGCGCAGCGGGGATGCGACCCCGGGCGAATGCGGACAGACGCCGACAGCGCGGTCCATGCACCGAGTTGTTCGTGAGGAGGCGGCGCAAATGAGCCTAGGAGCAGGGGCCCCGGCCTTGGCCGGGGATGCGACCAGGGCGAAGGCGGCAGGCCGCAGACAGTGTGGTCTAGGCACTGCGTTTCTGACGTGGAGGCGGCGGGCATGAGCAAATTGGTGTTGCGCAACGTATCGCGCGTGTTCGGCGAATTCACCGCCGTCGAGAATTTCAATCTCGCCCTCGAGGAAGGCGAACTGGTGTCGCTGCTGGGACCGTCTGGCTGCGGCAAG
>JAJYXA010000143.1 GCA_021791235.1 Pseudomonadota bacterium | reverse complement strand
CGGCTACCGTGCGATCATCGAAATCGCGCGCCCCGCCAAAGCGGTCCCCGCTGCGGCGCCGGCACAGCAGGCGCTTGAACTGGAAGCCGCTCCGGCGGCTGCCGCGCCGCAGCCGGGCGCGGTCACCGCGTCGCCCGCCACCATCCTGGCGGATCTGGCAGCCAGCAAGGCCAACCTGCTGCAGGTGGAAACCCAGGGCGCTGCGGCCGCCGCGGCTGAAAGCGGCGAGCCGTCCCGGCCGCGCCGCCGTCGCCGGCCCACGGTCAAGGCCGAGGCCGAGCCGGTCAGCCTGATGCAGGTGGAAACCACGGCACCGGTGACGAGCGTCGCCGAAACGCCCGCTCCGGCTGCCCCCCACCCCACCCGCCGGCGCGCGCGTCCGCAGGTGAACGTGCCCCAGGAACCCCTGGTGCAGGTGGAAACGCAGGCGAAATAAAGCCCGCACTGCAATAAACAAGGGCCGCTGAATGCGGCCCTTTTTCATGGCTGCGGCATCGCGCTCAGTTGCCGGAACGCATCTTCACTTGAGATTCGCCGGTGATGTCCCGGATCAGGCCCTGCACCGCATCCTCGATCATGTCGAGGTTTTCCTCGAAGCCCTGAGGGCCGCCGTAATACGGGTCGACCACGTCGAGATTGGGATACTTGCGGCTGAACGACAGCAGGCGGCGAATCTTGCCGTGGTGGCGCGCCGGCGCACGCTGGATCAGCTTGTCGTAATTGTCGCCGTCCATCACCAGGATGTAGTCGAAACGCTCGAAATCCTCGTCCGCCACCTTGCGCCCGCGCAGATTGCTGATGTCCACCCCGCGCTGGCGGATCGCCTGCTGTGCGCGCGGATCGGGCGCCGAGCCGACGTGATAGGCATGGGTGCCGGCGGAATCCACTTCCACGTGGCGGTCGAGACCGGCGTCCTGCAGCGCCTTGCGCAGCATGCCCTCCGCCATCGGCGAACGGCAAATGTTGCCCATGCAGATCATCAACACCCTAGTCATGCTCTTCCACTCCAAATAACACCTGCTTGAGTTCCTTCAGCTGGTCGCGAAGTTCCGCCGCCTTCTCGAATTCGAGGTTCTTCGCCGCGTCCAGCATGTCCTTTTCCAGCTTCTTGATCCGCTTCGTCAGCGATTTTTCGTCCAGTAACTTGTATTCGGCCACCGTCTGCGCCGCCTTGAGCTCCTGACGCGTGGCATCGGCGTCGTACACGCCGTCGATGATGTCCTTGATGCGCTTGACCACGCCGCGTGGCGTGATGCCGTGCTCGGTGTTGAAGGCGACCTGCTTGGTGCGACGACGGTCGGTTTCGTCCATCGCGCGGCGCATCGAATCGGTGATGCGGTCGGCATACAGGATCGCGGTGCCGTGCAGATGGCGCGCGGCGCGGCCGATGGTCTGGATCAGCGAGCGCTCGGAGCGCAGGAAGCCTTCCTTGTCGGCGTCGAGGATCGCCACCAGCGACACCTCGGGGATGTCGAGGCCTTCGCGCAGCAGGTTGATGCCGACCAGCACGTCGAATTCGCCCAGCCGCAGGTCGCGGATGATCTCGACGCGCTCGACGGTGTCGATGTCCGAATGCAGATAGCGCACCTTGATGCCGTGCTCGGCCAGGTAATCGGTGAGATCCTCGGCCATGCGCTTGGTCAGCGTCGTCACCAGCACCCGCTCGCCGACGGCGATGCGCTTGCGCGCTTCGCTCATCAGGTCGTCGACCTGGGTGCCCACCGGGCGCACCTCGACCACGGGATCGACCAGGCCGGTCGGGCGCACCACCTGCTCGACCACCTGCCCGGCGTGCTCGGCCTCGTACTTGGCCGGCGTCGCCGAGACGAAGATGGTCTGCGGCATCAGCCCCTCGAATTCCTCGAACTTGAGCGGGCGGTTGTCGAGCGCAGACGGCAGGCGGAAGCCGTAGTCGACCAGGTTTTCCTTGCGCGAGCGGTCGCCCTTGTACATGCCGCCGACCTGCGTCACGGTGACGTGCGACTCGTCCATGAACATCAGCGCGTCCTTCGCCAGGTAGTCGATCAGCGTCGGCGGCGGCTCGCCGGGCTGACGCCCGGACAGATGGCGCGAGTAGTTCTCGATGCCCTTGCAGAAGCCCAGCTCGACCATCATCTCGAGGTCGAAGCGGGTACGCTGCTCCAGCCGCTGCGCCTCGACCAGCTTGCCGTTGGCGTAGTACCACTCCAGGCGCTCGCGCAGTTCGACCTTGATCTGCTCGATCGCTCTTAACGTCGTCTCGCGCGGCGTCACGTAATGGCTGGACGGGAACACGGTGAAGCGCGACACCTTGGAGAGGATCTGCCCGGTGAGCGGGTCGAACAGGTGCAGCGTCTCCACCACGTCGTCGAACAGCTCGACGCGGATCGCGGTTTCCGCGTGTTCCGCCGGGAAGATGTCGATGACGTCGCCGCGCACGCGGAACACGCCGCGCTTGAATTCGATGTCGTTGCGGTCGTACTGCATCTGCGTCAGCCGCGTGATGACGTCGCGCTGGGTCATCTTCTCGTCCTGGCGCAGCAGCAGGATCATGCTGTGGTAGTCGGACGGGTCGCCGATACCGTAGATCGCCGACACCGTCGCGACGATCACGGTGTCGCGCCGCTCCAGCAGGGACTTGGTCGCACTCAGGCGCATCTGCTCGATGTGCTCGTTGATGCTGGAGTCCTTCTCGATGAACAGGTCGCGCGCCGGCACGTAGGCCTCGGGCTGGTAATAGTCGTAGTAGGAAACGAAATACTCGACCGCGTTTTCCGGGAAGAACTCGCGCATCTCGGAATACAGCTGCGCCGCCAGCGTCTTGTTGGGCGCCATGATCAGTGCCGGCCGCCCGGTCCGGGCGATGACGTTGGCCATGGTGAAGGTCTTGCCCGAGCCGGTCACCCCGAGCAGGGTCTGGTACGCCAGGCCGTCCTCGATCCCCTCGACCAGCTGGGCGATCGCGGTCGGCTGGTCGCCTGCCGGGGGAAACGGCTGGAACAGACGGAACGGGCTATTGGGGAAGGTGACGAACATCAGAACCCGGATATTTCATAAATTAGGACGCGCCGCTCGCTGGTCAGCGGAGTCGTTGCGCCTTGGCGCTTACGAATCCGGCGTCCCCCTTGCGGGGGCTTTTGCTTCGTATGGAAACTTTGCTCAGTCGGGCGTATGAATCACTACGCCACTCCTTCACAAAATTCCCCTACAAAACAAAATCCTGCGCGATCATCACGCGAATTCATGAAACATTCGGGTTAAAATCGCGCGGCTAAAACTTGT
>JAJYXA010000362.1 GCA_021791235.1 Pseudomonadota bacterium | reverse complement strand
GGTCGGCATGCGCAACGCGCGCGCGGCCGCGGCCACCAGCACGGCCACCGCAAGCAGGATCAGGACAAGCTGGAGGCTGGTATGCATACGATCTTTCATGGGCTTCAGCCCATATTCAAAGTCGGAGTCCCCCTTTGTGGGACATCGAGGAAAACGCGGTTGGACAGGCAGGCTTTAGTATACTTGCCGACCATGCGTCCCCAACCCTCCCCTTCCGAACATTTGCTCACGCTTGCACGCCAGGTGCTCGACATCGAAGCCGACGCCCTGCGCGCCCTGTCCGATCGCCTCGATTCCGGCTTTGCCGACGCCGTGCGCCTGATGCTGGCGTGCAAGGGCCGCGTCGTGGTGTCGGGCATGGGCAAGTCGGGGCATGTCGGCGGCAAGATCGCGGCCACCCTGGCGTCCACCGGCACCCCGGCGTTTTTCATGCACCCGGGCGAAGCCAGCCACGGCGACCTCGGCATGATCGCGCACGACGACGTGGTGCTGGCGCTGTCGAACTCGGGCGAGAGCAGCGAAATCGTCAGCATCGTGCCGCTCATCAAGCGGCGCGGCGCCAAGCTCATCGCGATGACCGGCAACCCCGGCTCGACCCTGGCGCGCGAGGCCGACGCCCACCTCAATGCCGCGGTCGACAAGGAAGCCTGCCCGCTCAACCTGGCGCCCACCGCCAGTACCACGGCGGCGCTCGCGCTGGGCGACGCGCTGGCGGTGGCGCTGCTCGACGCGCGCGGCTTTTCGGCCGACGACTTCGCGCGCACCCATCCCGGCGGCAGTCTCGGCCGTCGCCTGCTGGTGCACGTGCGCGACGTCATGCACAGCGGAAACGAACTGCCGAAGGTCGGCCTCGACGCCTCGCTCAAGGTCGCCCTGCTCGAAATGACGAAGAAGGGACTCGGCATGACCGCCGTGGTCGACGCCGCCGGCAAGGTGACCGGCGTATTCACCGACGGCGATTTGCGGCGGGCGCTGGAGCATGCGCTCGACCTGCAGCAGGCGCGGGTAGCCGACCTGATGACCGGGAATCCGAAAACAATCGGCGCGGACGAACTCGCCGTCGCGGCGGTGGAACAGATGGAGACCCTCAAAATCAACGGCCTGCTGGTGGTCGACGCCGACAACACCCTGGTCGGCGCGCTCAACATGCACGACCTGCTGAAAGCGGGAGTGGTATGACAAACCTGAAAATCTCAATTCTCACCACAGAGGCACAGAGACACAGAGAAAGTCCAGTCAACAAAGGGGCGCGTGAAAAGCCAGGTCAAGCTGCCAGGTTTTCTCTGTGCCTCTGTGCCTCCGTGGTGAGGGATTTAAATTGAAACCAACCTTGATCGAACGCGCGCAGAAAATCCGCCTGATCGCCTTCGACGTCGACGGCGTGATGACCGACGGCACCCTGTTCCTGGCCGACGACGGCCAGGAATACAAGGGCTTCAATTCGCTCGACGGCCACGGCCTGAAAATGCTCAAGGGCAGCGGCGTGGAACTGGCCATCATCACCGGGCGCAACTCGCGCGTGGTGGAACACCGCGCCAGAAATCTCGGCATCGAGATCGTCCACCAGGGCGCGCACGACAAGCTGACCGTGTACGAGGCGCTCTGCCGCGAACTCGGCATCGATTGCGAAGCCACCGCCTACATGGGCGACGACGTGGTCGACCTGCCGGTGATGCGGCGCGCCGGGCTGGCGATCACCGTGCCCGCCGCGCCCGAACTGGTGAAAGCCTACAGCCACTACACCACCGCGCGCGAAGCCGGCCGCGGCGCGGTGCGCGAGGCCTGCGAATTCCTGATGCGCGCGCAGGGCACGCTGGACGCGGCGCTGGCCCCCTATCTGAAATGACCGGACCCGTATTGAACCTCGCCTGCCCGGGGACGACATGATCGCGCGAGGCTCGCTGTGGCTGCCGCTGGCGATTCTGCTGTTGCTGGCCGCGCTCAGCTTCTGGATCGAGCGCTCGGTGCAGGTGACGACCAGCGGCGGCCAGGCGGCCCAAACCGATCCCGAAGGCATCATGGAAAATTTCGATGCGCTGCGCACCGATCCTGCGGGCAAGCCGCACTACCGCTTGTCCGCCAAAAAACTGATGCATTATTCCGGCAGCAAACTCACCGAACTGGAGGCGCCGCGTTTCACTCAGCTCGACGCCGAGGCCGGCGAAGTGCGCGCAGCGGCGCACCAGGCCACCGTCTCGCCCGATGGCCACGAGGTGGATCTGCGCGGCGACGTCGTCGTGGAACGTGCCGCCCGCCCCGGACAATCCGCCATGACCCTGCGCACGGCGCAGCTGCGGGTGTTTCCCGAACGCGACCTGCTGCGCGCCCCGGGCGCGGTGGAAGTGCGCGACGACACGTTGAATGTGCGGGCGAACGGCATGGAATACGATGCCAAGCGACGCCTCATCAAACTGACAGGACGGGTGAAAGCCCGTTACATTTCCGGAAAGACATGAGCGCCATGCAAACATTGAAAACAGGTTTTTATGCGGTGCTGTGCGCCGCGCTGCTGGCTTTGCCCGCCCATGCCGAAAAAGCCGACCGCGACAAGCCGGTCAACCTCGAAGCGGACACGGTCACCCTCGACGACATCAGTAAGGTCAGCGTCTATCAGGGCAATGTGATCCTGACCCAGGGCACCCTGATGCTGCGCGCCGACCGCGTGCAGGTGACGCAGAATGCGAGCGGGCTCGACAAGATCGACACCACCGGCCGGCCGGTGGCGTTTCGCCAGAAGCTCGATGACCGCGACGAGTTCATCGAGGGCTATGCCGACCGCATCGAGTTCGACAGCGCCAACGGCCAACTCGAACTGATCGGCCAGGCCCGGCTGCGGCGCGGCAGCGACGAACTGCGCGGCGCACAGATTTCCTACAACGCCAACACCGAATTCTACAAGGTGGTCGGCCAGCCCGGCGCCCAAACCCCGAGCGGACGCGTGCGCGCCGTGATCCGCCCGAAGCCGCGCGCCGGGCAACCCGCCGCACCCAAGCCATGAGCCGGATTTCCGCCCAGCGCCTGCGCAAGACGTACGGCAAACGCACCGTGGTGCACGACGTCTCGTTCGAGGTCGAAAGCGGCGAAGTCGTCGGCCTGCTCGGCCCCAACGGCGCCGGCAAGACCACCTGCTTCTACATGGTGGTGGGGCTGGTCGCGGCGGACGGCGGCAGCGTGCAGCTGGACTCGCACGACCTCACCCACATGCCGATCCACCAGCGCGCGCGGCTCGGCCTGGCCTACCTGCCGCAGGAACCGTCGATCTTCCGCAAGATGACGGTGGAGGACAACATCCGCGCCATCC
>JAJYXA010000428.1 GCA_021791235.1 Pseudomonadota bacterium | reverse complement strand
CAAGGCCTACGGTCTCGCGGGCTTGCGCGTCGGCTACGGGGTCGGACATCCCGACGTGATCGGTCTGCTGAACCGGGTGCGCCATCCCTTCAACGTCAATGCGCCCGCGCTGGCAGCCGCCGAAGCCGCGCTCGACGACATCGAATTCCTGCTCCGCAGCTATGCGCTGAACAGCGCCGGCATGGTGCAGCTGGCCGCAGGGCTGGCCGAGTTGAAGATCGACACGGTACCGTCGAAAGGCAATTTCCTGCTGGCGAAAGTCGGCGACGCGGCGCGAGTCAACACCGAGTTGCTCAAGCGCGGCATCATCGTGCGTCCTGTCTCCGCTTACGGCCTGCCCGAATTCCTGCGCGTGTCGGTGGGGCTGGCCGGGCAGAACGCCCGTTTCCTCGAAGCGCTGGGTGTGGTTCTTGATGCTTTATCCGAAGGTGCATCCCCTGGGGCGGCGGCCTTAGAACCACGGCCTGACCCTTGCGGTCGGAAGGCGTGCCTGTGATCGTCGAGAAACTCGCCCTCGTCGGCACCGGCCTCATCGGCGGCTCGTTCGCGCTGGCGCTGAAACAGGCCGGCGCGGTGCGCGAGGTGCTGGGCGTCGGGCGGAGTCCCGCGCGGCTCACCGTCGCGCGCGAACTCGGCCTGATCGACCGCGCCGTCGACTGGGACGAAGCCGGGCAGGCCGACTGCATCCTGCTGGCGCTGCCGGTAGGCGAGACCGGGGCCGTGCTGCAACAGCTCGCACCGCATCTGAAAGCCGGTGCCATCATCGCTGACGCCGGCAGCACCAAGCTCAACGTCGTCGAGGTGGCGCGCGCCGCGCTGGGGGCGCGTTTTGCCGATTTCGTCCCGGGGCATCCCATCGCAGGTTCCGAGCAAAGCGGCCCCGGCGCCGCGCGCGCCGATCTCTATCGGGGCAAGCGCGTGGTGTTGACGCCGCAGGCCGACACACGCACCGACGCGGTCGCCACCGTGAAGGCGCTGTGGGAAGCAGCGGGTGCGCAGGTCGAAATGCTGGATGCCGCGCAGCACGACCGCATCTTCGCTGCGGTGAGCCATTTGCCGCATCTGGCGGCATTTGCCTTGGTGGACGAGCTGGCGCAGCGCGCGGACAGCGATACCTACTTCCGCTTTGCTGCCAGCGGCTTCCGCGATTTCACCCGTATTGCGGGCAGCAGCCCGGAGATGTGGCGCGACATCGCGCTGGCGAACCGCGAGGCGGTGCTGGCCGAGCTGGATGCCTATCTCGCTGCGCTGCAAGCGCTGCGCAGCGCCGTCTCGGCCGAAGATGCCGCAGCCTTGCTGGCGATTTTTTCGCGTGCCCGTGAGGCACGTAATAACTGGGCTCACAAAAAACCTTGATGGAATTTCTCGACTTACCCGCAAGCACCGCCGCGCGTGGCACGGTGCGACTGCCGGGTTCCAAAAGCATCTCCAACCGCGTGCTGCTGCTGGCGGCGCTCGCGCAAGGCACGACCATCGTGCGTGCGCTGCTCGATTCCGACGATACCCGGGTCATGCTCGACGCCTTGCGCGCGCTGGGCGTCGGCGTGGCGCGGGGAGGCGATTCCGACGATTACGAGATTAGCGGCGTGGGCGGCGCGTTTCCGGTGAAGCAGGCCGAACTGTTCCTCGGCAACGCCGGTACCGCGTTTCGGTCGCTGACCGCTGCGTGCGCATTGTCGGGCGGCGAGTATGTGCTGAAGGGCGTCGCGCGCATGCACGAGCGGCCGATCGGCGATCTGGTCGACGCGCTGCGGCGGCTCGGTGCACGCATCGATTATCTCGGCCAGGAAGGCTTTCCGCCGCTGAAAATCCATCCCGCAGAGATTGCCGGCGACACCACCGAGGTGCGCGGCAACGTGTCCAGCCAGTTCTTGACCGGCCTCCTGATGGCGCTGCCGCTGCGCCAGCGCAACACCACGATCGAAGTCGTGGGTGAGCTGATTTCCAAACCCTACATCGGGATCACGCTGGCGATGCTGCGCCGTTTTGGCGTCGATATCGCGCGCAACGGCTGGCAAGGCTTCGGCGTGCCGGCAGCGGCGCGCTACCAGAGCCCCGGTGAAATTTGGGTGGAAGGCGACGCCTCGTCGGCGTCGTATTTTCTCGCTGCGGGCGCCATCGGCGGCGGGCCGGTGCGGGTGCAAGGCGTGGGCCGCGACAGCGTGCAGGGTGACGTGCGCTTTGCCGATGCGCTGGCGCAGATGGGCGCGCAGATCGACATGGGTCCGAACTGGATCGAGGCGTCTGCGCCAGGAAATGGCCGGCTGAAGGCGATCGACCTCGACTGCAACGCCATCCCCGATGCCGCGATGACGCTGGCGGTGGCGGCGCTGTTTGCCGACGGCGTGACCACGCTCAGAAACATCGCCAGCTGGCGGGTCAAGGAAACCGACCGCATTGCCGCGATGGCGACCGAGCTGCGCAAGGTCGGCGCGACGGTGGAGGAGGGGGCGGACTTCATCCGCATCACGCCGCCGGAACAGCTCATCCCCAATGCCGTCATCGACACCTACGACGACCACCGGATGGCGATGTGCCTGTCGCTGGTGACGCTCGGCGGCGTGCCGGTGCGCATCAACGACCCGGGCTGCGTGAACAAGACTTTCCCGCAGTATTTCAAGGTTTTTGCGGGGATCGCCCAATGAACGCCGCGTCCAACCCCATCCCCGTCATCACCATCGACGGTCCTTCGGCCTCGGGCAAGGGCACCGTCGCCGAACGGGTGGCGGCTGCGCTCGGCTTCCATTTTCTCGATAGCGGTGCGCTGTACCGGCTGACCGCGCTGTCGGCGATGAAGCGCGGCGTGGCGCTCGACAACGAGGTGGGCGTGGCGGCACTGGCGGCCACGCTGCCGGCCGCCTTCCGCGACGGCGCGGTGTGGCTGGCCGACGAGAATGTGACCGATGCGATCCGTGCCGAAGCGGTGGGCGAGGGCGCGTCGAAAGTGGCGGCGCTGCCGGCGGTGCGCGCCGCCCTGCTTGACCGCCAGCGTGCCTATCGCCAGCCGCCCGGCCTGGTGGCGGACGGACGCGACATGGGCACCGTGGTGTTCGCCGAGGCGGAGACCAAAGTCTTCCTCACCGCCAGTGCCGCGGCGCGTGCCGAACGGCGCTATAAGCAGTTGATCGAAAAGGGGAACTCTGCTAATCTACCAAGCCTTGTTGCGGATATGCAGGCCCGTGATGCGCGCGATACCGCCCGTTCGGTGGCGCCGCTGAAGCCCGCGCCGGATGCGCTGTTGCTCGACACGACCCACATGGATATCGAGTCGGCAGTGCAGGCGGTGCTGGCGCACTATGCTTT
>JAJYXA010000246.1 GCA_021791235.1 Pseudomonadota bacterium | reverse complement strand
GTCAGCCGGAGCGTCGAGACGCGGGGCGATCTGCGCAAAGTTCTGTGCCACCGGGCGCCAGATGGCGTCCGGGCTGCCCCACGGGCTGTCTGCGGCGGCGCGTGCGCAGCCTTCGAGATGGAAGCGGGCGAGCGTGGCGGCGATGGCTTCGACGTGTAGTGTGCTCATTCGACCCTGCGCGTCGAGCCGGTCGAGCGTGGCGTCGGGGGGAAACTGGCGCATTTTCACCGCGTACTCGAAGGTCTCGCCTGGGCCGTTGATGCGTGGGGCCGCAGGGGTGCCGGTAATGGGAACGACGTCGAGATAGATGTCCGGTGCCAGCCGCCGGTTGAGCTGCACTTCGTCGCAGCAGGCGTGCAGGCGCTTGCCGAGGCTGCTGAAATCGAGGAAGCCGAGGTCCAGCGGCTTCTTGATCTTGTAGGCGAATTCGCCGGTGAGCAGGACCCAGGAGATATGGGTTTCGATGACCCGTACCGGCCCAGCCGCGTGGTCGTAGCAGGCCGGGTCGTGTAGGCTGCGGATCAACTCGGTCGTATCGCCTGTCGCTTCCGGCATCGCGTCCATGCCTGCTTGCCGCTCGTGGCGCGCCTTTACAGCTGCCGCGCGTAAT
Source organism: Pseudomonadota bacterium (assembly GCA_021791235.1). The sequence continues at coordinate 2,703 of JAJYXA010000246.1, read as the reverse complement.
CTTCCAACTGCCGCTTGGCGGCGTCGAAGGCGTCGCGCAGCGCGACGTAGACATCCTCGTTGGCCTGCTTGTCGACCACGATTTCAGAGCCGGGTACGCCGAGGTCGATGCGGACGTTGAAGAGCTTGCCCTGCTGGTGATGCTTGGCGGGCTGGTCGACCACGACGCGGCAGCTGATGATGTCGGCAAAGACCTGTTCGAGTTTCCGTGCCTTCTCGCGGATGTGGGTGTCGAGGGCTTCGGAAGAAGGGATGTCGCGGAAGGTGATTTGAAGCGGGGTTTTCATGATGACTCCGTTGGGTTGGTGAAGGCAGGCCAGCCCTGCCTCCGGTTACATTTTCGGGTGGCCTTCCTGGGCGTAGTGCTTTTCGCGCTGTTCCTGGCAGACGATGCAGCGCTTGGCGGTGGGATAGGCCTGCAGGCGGGTGAAGCCGACGTCGTTCCCGCAATCGATGCAGACGCCGTATTCACCGTTCTTGATGCGCTGCAACGCGGCTTCGATGTCCCGCATTCCATCAATATGGCGATCCAGGATCGTGAGGTTGAAATCCGCCAGCGCATTCGCCATCGACTCGTCGCCGGCGTCGCCCGGCTCGCTGTTGAGCAAGTCGATGCGATGCTGGTTGCCCGAGTTTTCCAGTTCGCCGCGCACTTCACGCAAGAGCACCTGGTAATCCGCTTTCAGTTTTCGGGTCAGCTGTTCAAGCTGGGGGTGGGTAAGTACAGCCATCAAACCTCCTGCGCATGTTGTGATTGGATCAAGACCTGCCTTTAATCTAAGGATAGCAATATCCTATTTCAAAGGCGACCGGATTTCGTGGAATGCCCGCGTCTCGGCGCCTTGGCATTCGATCGTGACAGCGTGAAACGTCTCGACCACGCGGTCCTGCGTCGCGTGCCAGCGGCGCCCGCCAGGAGAAACATGCTTCTGATTGATTTCCAGCTCGATCCCGACATACAGGTCGGCCGGGAACCGGCGGCGCAGGAAGGCGGTGAAGCCGTCCGACCTGCCCGTATAGGGGTAATTGCGGCGCACCTTCAATTCGGGTGACTGTGACTTCAGCCGGGCCTGCCAGCGGCGGCACAGTTCGGCCTCGCCGGCGCGCGCCGGATCGTAGAGCAGGCCGATATCGGCGTTGCGGACGACGCCGTCGAGCACCGGCGTGAAGCTGTGGGAAGCGAGGTGGATCACCCGGCTGCCGCGCGCGATCGCTGCGGCGACATGCGCCTCGACAGCGGATCGGTAGGGCAGGTAAACCCCGTCCAGGATTTCGCGCCGGACAGCGGCGGGCGAGTCCCGAGTGGCGTCGAAAAACAGCTTCGGATGGCAGATCGAGCGGTTGAGGACGATCAGCAGGCGGCTGGTGGTGGAGACGAACAGGGGGGCGCCCAGCACCCGGGCCAGTTTCCGGGCCACGGCCAGCGCGCCGGGGTCGTAGCCGCGGTGGCTGTGCAGCAGGGCCTCGAAGCCCGCAAACAGGGCGCGGTAGCGCGGCGGGATGCGGTTGCCGCCGTGCTCGCAGGTGATCAGGACGTGATCTGTGTGGGCCATGGCTTCAGTCCACGAACATCCGGCCCGTTTCGAGGCAGTCGCATAACGCACGGTAGACCGTCTGCAGATGTGCTTTCGAAGCGTCCGTCCCGAGCGCCCGCAGAATGCGGCGGGCCAGCGGCCCCTGTTCCAGGATCACGCGCAGTGGCGCGTGCCAGGGGCCGTCATGGTCCGGCACGGCCGTCTCGACGAGGTGCCGCCATAGCGCGCCGGCCTGGCATGAACGGCCGGGAAAGCCCAACTGTCGCAGGTAGCCGGCATCGTCGATCGTGGCTGCTTCGGCGTCGCGGACGCAGGCGTGCAGGATGTTTGCCAGGGCGTCCGTGCCCAAAGCCTGTTGCGTGGCGAGCGGCGACAATTGGCCATCGTAGAGCGCCCGGATGACGGCCGTGGCGGCGGCGGCGATGGCAAGGTCGGCTTGCGGACATTCCTGCACGTCGATCACGCGGATCTCGAGGGCGTTGCGCTCGAAGCGCGGGATCGCGCCGCGGGCGTTGAGCCATTCGTGCCGCAGCACGCCCGCGGGATCGAGCGGCGCGATGTCGCGGTACATCGGCGCCAATACCTGCGCCTCGTAGTCGGCGCGGCTACCGGCGGTATCCGGGATCACCTGGCCGATCACCGACGGGACGCGCGCGACGGCCGTGCTGTAGGCCGCCATGCGGGTGTCCAGATAACCGCTCGGGGCGCCGTCGGAAATGGGCGAACTCGCGGCGAGCGCCGGCAGGATGGGCAGCAGCAGCCGCACGGCGGCATGCAGCCGGGCGAACTCGTCATCGCCGGCGAAGGGCAGGTTGAGGTGCATGCTTTGCAGGTTGGCTTGGCCGTGCTGCCGGCAGCCGAAGATGCGGTCGTAGGCCTGGTAGAGGGGCGCGTGGTCGTGGGGCCACAGGCGCGTGTCGGCAGCGGGGTTCATCCATGGATGCATGCCGCCCGGCATGAGGCGGGCGCCGAGGGGTGCCAGCAGCCGGTCGATGACGCCGACCTCGGCCTGGAATCCCGGGGCAAGGGATTCGAGCGCGGGCTCGGGGCGGATGTTCTTCAGCTCGACGAGATGCAACACGATCTCGTTGGACCAGCCGAAGCGTCCGCGTTCGACGTCCAGGCCATCACTTCCGGAGGCCGCCCGCAGCAGGGTGTCGGCGACCGGC
>JAJYXA010000205.1 GCA_021791235.1 Pseudomonadota bacterium | reverse complement strand
CAGCGGTGTCGCTTGCCGGACTGAAGCTGGTGGTGCTGAAAATGCTGCCGTTCGACAACAAGTCCGAGCTGCAGGTGGTGGTCGACATGCCCACCGGCACGCCGCTGGAGCGGACCTCTGCCGTGCTGCAGGAAATGGGCGCCTATCTGGCGACCGTGCCCGAAGTCACCGACTACCAGGCCTACGCCGGCACCAGCGCGCCGATCAACTTCAACGGCCTGGTGCGCCAGTACTACCTGCGCCAGTCGCCCGAACTCGGCGACATCCAGGTGAACCTGGTGGACAAGCACCACCGCAGCCGCCAAAGCCATGAAATCGCGCTCGCTTTGCGCCCGCAGCTCGCGGCGATCGCCCAGCGCAACGGCGCGTCGCTGAAAGTCGTCGAAGTGCCGCCGGGCCCGCCGGTGCAGGCGCCGATCGTGGCCGAGGTATACGGCCCGGACTATGCGGGCCAGATCGCGGTGGCGCAGAAGCTGCGCGCCGATTTCTCCGCCACGCCGGACATCGTCGATGTCGACGACAGCGTCGACGAGGCGGCGCCGAAGCTGCGCCTGCGCGTGGATCAGGCCAAGGCCGCGCTGATCGGCGTCGCGCAAAGCGATATCGTCGCCGCCGTGCGCATCGGGCTTGCGGGCGAGGACGTCACGCCTTTGCATGACAGCGGCGCCAAATACGAAGTGCCGGTGCGGGTATCGCTGCCGCCGGCGCAGGCGAGCCGCGTCGACACGCTGCTGCGGCTGAAAGTGCGCAGCGCCAGCGGCGCGCTGATTCCGCTGTCCGAACTGGTGCACGCCGAGAGCGTCGCGCGCGACATCACCTATTATCACAAGGACCTGCTGCCGGTGGTGTACGTGGTGGGCGACATGGCGGGCAAACTCGACAGCCCGCTCTACGGCATGTTCGATATCCGCAGCCGCATCATCGGCAAGCCGCTGGCGCAGGGCGGAACGCTGGGCGAATACTACATACACCAGCCGGCCGACGCCTATGCCGGCTATGCAATCAAGTGGGACGGCGAGTGGCAGGTGACCTATGAGACGTTCCGCGACATGGGGCTCGCCTATGCGGTCGGCCTGATCCTGATCTACCTGCTGGTGGTGGCGCAGTTCAAGTCCTACCTGGTGCCGCTGATCATCATGGCGCCGATCCCGCTCACCATCATCGGCGTGATGCCCGGGCATGCGCTGCTCGGCGCGCAGTTCACCGCGACCTCCATGATCGGCATGATCGCGCTCGCCGGCATCATCGTGCGCAATTCCATCCTGCTGGTGGATTTCATCAACCTGCAGATGGAAGGGGGCGCGGATTTCGAGCATGCCGTGATCAACGCCGGCGCCACGCGCGCCAAACCCATCGTGCTCACCGGCCTGGCGGCGATGCTGGGCGCGCTGTTCATTCTCGACGACCCGATTTTCAACGGCCTGGCGATCTCGCTTATCTTCGGCATCCTGGTGTCCACCGTGCTTACGCTGGTGGTGATTCCGGTGCTGTATTACGCGGCGAACTGGAAACGCTGGCCGGCGCAGCCTGCGGCTTGAATTCCGCCGCGGCGCCGCAATCTTCGGCTTCAACTCAGATTTTTCAACAAGGAGATGTACATGAGCGTAGACAATTTCATCCACGTTTTTGCCGGAACTTTCATCCTGATTTCGCTCGCCCTGGGTGTGCAGGCGAGCCCGATCTTCCACAGCGCCAACTGGTTGTGGTTCACGGCTTTCGTCGGCGCCAACTTGCTGCAGTTCGGATTTACCGGATTTTGCCCGCTGGGGATGATACTGAAGAAGGTAGGCGTGAAGGAAAGCTGCGCGACCGCCCGCTGAAGCGCAAGCCGTCTGCCAGAGCGACGCCATACGCTGCCTGATAGAGCGATAGGCAGATTCGGCATGCTGACAGTGAATCTGGGTCCCCTCTCCATGCCGATTGCCGTGATCTTGGTCTTGGTGGCTCTGCTTATTGCGGCGGGAGCCGGTCTCCTGGCCGGGCGTGCTCAGAAAACGGGGATAGGTCATATCCTGACCGACATGCTGCTCGCCGGCGTGCTGGTGGCGCGCGCTGCCTTTGTCGCCATCTGGTTCGACGCTTACCGCATTGCGCCCTGGTCCATGCTCGATATCCGCGACGGCGGCTTCTCCCCCTGGGTGGGCATGGCGGCGGCGTTGCTGGTGGCGATCTGGCACGGCTGGCGCACAGCGGCAGTACGCAAACCGCTGGCCCTCGGGTTGGCGGCAGGGGCGCTTGTCTGGGGAGGGACGTTTACTGCGATCAGCATGATGCAGAATGCGACCCTGCCCACAGTTCCGTTGACGACGCTTGCGGGCGAGCCGGCAGATCTCACCCGGTTGGCTGCGGGCAAACCGCTGCTCGTCAATATGTGGGCCACCTGGTGTCCTCCCTGCCGTCGCGAACTGCCGACTCTCGCCGCCGCGCAAAAACAGGAAGCGGGAGTGCGCTTCGTCTTCGTCGACCAAGGCGAAGACGCGCGGACGGTGCAGCGCTATCTCAGCGCCGCCTCCCTCGAACTCGATAACGTACTGCTCGACGCGGGCGCCAGAATGGGCCGCGAGGTCGGCTCGGGCGGCTTGCCCACCACTCTTTTTTACGACACCAAGGGACGGCTCGTCGATACCCACGTGGGTCAGCTAACGGCCGGCTCGCTGGCGAGTAAATTAGACCGGCTGCGCTCGCGCAGCGGCCTCACCAACAAGGAGTAAATCACCGATGATGAAAAAAACAGTCGTTCCATTTGCCGTTTTGGTCGCCTTGCTCGGCATCACCCTTGGCGCACAGGCGAAAGACTGGCCGGCGCCGATCAAGGCGCTCGAATCGCAGGGCGTTGAGGTGATCGGGACTTTTGCCGCGCCAAGCGGGCTGATCGGTTATGCCGGCATGATCGAGCAGCATCCCTTGGCCATCTACCTGAGCGCCGACGGTAAACATGCGATCGTCGGCACCATGATCGACGCAAAAGGGAAGAACCTGAGCCAGGAACCGTTGGACCGGCTGGTCAGCAAACCCATGACCGGGAAAATCTGGAACCGGCTGGAGAAGAGCACCTGGATTGCCGATGGCAGCAAGAGTGCCGCGCGCCTCGTCTACGTGTTTACCGATCCGAACTGCCCCTATTGTAATAAGTTCTGGAACGATGCCCGACCCTGGGTCAAGGCCGGCAAGGTGCAGTTGCGCCACGTCATCGTGGCCATCCTCACGGACACCAGCGCGGGCAAGGCGGCGGCCCTGCTCTCTGCCAAGGATCCGCAAGTTGCCCTGAGCCAGCACGAACAACGGCATGCCAGTGGCGGCGTCAAGCCCCTGGGCCAGATA
>JAJYXA010000162.1 GCA_021791235.1 Pseudomonadota bacterium | reverse complement strand
GAGGGCCACTCGTCGGTGGACGAATCCATGCTGACCGGCGAGTCCATGCCGGTCGACAAGGCGCCCGGCGTGCAGGTCATCGGCGGCACGCTTAACCGCACCGGACTGCTGCACTGCAAGGCCACCCGAGTCGGTGCGGAGACGGCGCTGGCGCAGATCATCAAGATGGTGGAAGAGGCGCAGGCCAGCACCGCGCAGATCCAGCGCATCGCCGATCAGGTCACCGCCAAGTTCGTGCCGGCGGTGGTAATAATTGCGTTCGTTGCGTTCTTCGGTTGGTGGCTCGCGGGAAATTTTCCGCAGGCGTTGCTGTCCTTCATCGCCGTACTCATCATCTCCTGCCCCTGCGCCCTCGGCGTGGCCACGCCGGCTGCGCTCATGGTGGGCGTGGGCAAGGGCGCCGAGGCCGGCATCCTGATCCGCGGCGGCGAAGTACTGGAGCGCGCGCAGAAACTCACGACGGTGATTTTCGACAAGACCGGTACGCTCACCCGCGGCGAACCGAACGTCACGGACATCGTGCCGCTCGGGGCCGCGACCGAGGAAGAAGCATTGCGGCTCGCCGCCGCGGTCGAGGCCGGCTCCGAGCACCCGCTGGGCGAAGCGATCGTGCGTGCCGCGCAGCACCGCACTATCGCATTGCCCAAGGTCACGGGGTTGGAGGCGATCCCGGGACACGGCATCCGCGGCGAGGTGGACGGCCATAAGGTGTTGCTCGGCAATCGCCGGCTGTTTGCGCGCGAGGGCATCGACGCCGCGGCCGCCGAGGCGGCGATGACGCGCCTCGAACACGAAGGCAAGACCGCCATGCTCGTCGGCGCGGACGGCAAGCTCGCCGGGGTGATTGCCGTGGCCGATACGCTCAAGCCCGAGGCCAAGGAGGCGATCGCAGCACTCGCGCTCGAGAAAATCGAGGTCGTCATGCTCACTGGCGATAACCAGCGCACGGCGCAGGCCATTGCGCGCGAGCTCGGCATCGAGAAGGTGATCGCCGAGGTGCTGCCGGGCGACAAGGCCAAGGTCGTGCAGGATCTGCAAAGACAGGGTAAGTCGGTGGCGATGGTGGGCGACGGCGTGAACGACGCACCGGCGCTGGCCGTGGCTGATATCGGCATCGCCATCGGTTCGGGCTCGGACGTGGCCAAGGAGACCGGTGGCATCATCCTCATCAAGAACGACGTGCGCGACGTAGTCGCGGCAATCCGCCTGTCGCGCGCCACCATGCGTAAGATCAAGCAGAACCTGTTCTGGGCCTTCATCTACAACTCGATCGGCATCCCGGTAGCGGCCTTGGGATTTTTGAGTCCCATCATCGCTGCAGCGGCAATGGCCTTGAGTTCGCTGTCGGTGATAGTGAATTCAGCGCTGTTGAAGCGTGCGAAATTGAAGGAGGGCCCGGCATGATGTATCGATGGTCCTGGCTCTGCCCTTGGCTCGCGATAGCACTCGCGGCGGCGGTATTGATGTTGTTTGGCCTCACCTGGTGGAGTGCCTTGCTTGCCGCCTTCCTGCTGGTGTGTCCGGCGCTGATGCTGTGGGGCTTGTTCGTCATCCGCCCGAAATCGGACGAACCGACGGTGCATACCCGCGGCATGATCATGGATTGGGCCGCGCCGTTCTACGATATGTATTGCCGCGCGGTCGGCCTGGGGCAAGGCTTCCGCGACCAGACGCTGCAGGTGGCGGCGATTCGCGCGGGTGAAACCATTCTCGATGTGGGCTGCGGAACCGGCATGCTCACGCGCCGCGCGGGCGAGGCCGCAGGACCGGCGGGTTTGGCAATCGGTATCGACCCAGGGCAGGACATGATTCGCATAGCGAAGGAAAAAAACAACGCGCAACGGCACGGCGGCCACACCGCATTCAAGGTCGCCACGATCGAAAACTTGTCGTTCGAGAGCGCAAGCTTCGATGTCGTCCTGTCAAGCCTCATGCTGCATCACCTGCCGCCCGACTTGAAACGAAAGGGCTTGCGCGAAGTGTATCGCGTGCTCAAGCCGGGCGGCCGCTTCATCGTGGTGGATTTCTATCGCCCCGCGAACCCCTTGTGGTGGCTGGTGGCCTGGCCGTTCCTGTATATGCCCATGACTGCAGATAATTTCCGCGGAACACTCCCGGACTATTTCCGGGAAGCGGGTTTCGATCCTGTGCAAGGCAAGGGCCGGCGTGCGGGAATCCTGGCGTTTTGGTGTGCCATCAAACCTTAGGAGGAAACATCATGCTCCCTCATCTCAAAACGTTTTTGCGCGCGGCCCTGGCCAGCATCATGGCCTTATTGCTGGCCTCCGCGTTCGCGGCCGATTCCAGCCAGCATAAAGTCGTGCACGGGGTGGCGATTTATCTCGGCGTGTTGCCGGCCGAGATGATCCTGGGGCATCCCAGGTCGCGCACCGAGGCGGAAATGCACGGCGGCGTGCCTGCAGGGCGGAATCAGCAACATATTGTGGTGGCGCTGTTCGATAACGCCACGGGCAAGCGCATCACCGCTGCCAGAGTCAAAGCGAATGTGTCCGAAATCGGTTTGTCCGGGGTGCAGAAAAAACTTGAGCCCATGCTGATTGCAGGCACCGTCAGCTACGGCAATTACTTCGACATGCCGGCCGCCAGCAACCCGTACCGCATCAACGTGCGGATCGAATTGCCCGGGGTGGCGGAGGCGATCGAAGCGCAATTCGACTACCGGCATGCGCGCACCTGATTTCCATGCGTGAAAGTGACGCCATGAAACGCCTTGATTCCGTTCCACATCGGCACGCGGTCACGGGCCAGGTCAACCTGGCCGTGCTGGCTTTCTTCGCCATCGCGGCGTTTCTCCTGCTGACCGAGTACCGTGCCCACCTGTTCGGCCCGTTGCTCTTATTACTGTTGCTTGCCTGTCTGCCGCTGCATTTTTTCATGCATCGCGGGCCTGGCGTCAAGGGCGAGCATCCGCATCCGCATCCGCATGGGAAGGAGGGGGATAAGACATGAACGACACTGCGACTGCCTATGGCTTATGGTTGTTAGTACTGGTCAATTCCGCCGTCTTCATCCTGTTCGCGTTCAGCTTCTCAAAACCGAAAACGGCACGTGACTGGCGCTCGTTCGGCGCATTCTCGGCGTTCATCGTCGCGCTGTTCACCGAGATGTACGGTTTTCCGCTGACGATTTATCTGCTCTCCGGCTGGCTGCAGAGCCGCTATCCGGGCGTGGATTTCATGTCGCACGATGCCGGCCATCTGCTGGAAACCCTGTTCGGCTGGCGCGCCAACCCGCACTTCGGCCCATTTCACCTGCTGAGCTTCGCCTTCATCGGCGGCGGTTTCTGGCTGCTGTCCTCGG
>JAJYXA010000511.1 GCA_021791235.1 Pseudomonadota bacterium | reverse complement strand
TTTTCCTGGTCGGTGTCGATCTGCACCACGGGCGTGTGGTTGTGCGCCATGCGGCCGAGTGGCTCGTCTGCCCGCGCGGCGAGCAGCCGGCAAAGGGGAACCAGGCCTTGCAGCCGACCCTCGCCGTCCACCACGTAGACCGCGCCGCAATAATCGTAGCGCTGTCCGCTCAAGCTGTGGAGGACCTGGGCGGCAGTGTCGCCCGCGCCGGCCCGTGGGACATGCTTGACCAGGAGTGCGCCGGCCCCTTCCCCCAGCGGCGGTTTGTGGGCATATCCCTCATTGGCCATGGTGTCGCGCTCCTCCCGCGCCCCCGGCTATTGCACCGGCTTCTGTGTGGCGGGGAGGCCAGGATACCGACCGCCGCAGGCAATCACCCGAAACGCGGCCGCGCGGCTCTGCGCGGATCAGGCTTCGCCAGTCCGGGTCGGCGCAGCCTCGGTCGGCGCAGATTTGGGCAGAGCAGCCCCGGCGACGTCCTTCACCCCTCCGACCACACCCACCAGCATGTCGCGCACCGTCCCCACCGCGCTTTTGCCGATGTTGCCGGCCGCCTCCACGGCACCGTTGGCCGCGGCCACGGCCAAATGCGCCGCGTTACCGCCAGTCTCCTGGGCTGCCTCCACGACACCGTCCACCGTGCGCTTGGCCACCATGGCCACGTCGCCGCCCACTTCGGCGGCGCCTTTGACGGCTGCCTTGGCGGTCTCGGTGGCGGCGCCGATCATGTCGCCGCCGACGTCCGAGACGCCCATCACCACGCCCTTGGCCACGCTCTTGCTGGCCAGGACCAGGCCGGTGCCCACTTCCTCGGTGGCGGAGATGGCGCCCTTCACCACGTCGCGCACCGTGCCCAGCGCCTCGCTGGAAACGGCGCCTGTGCTCCTGATGGCGTTGGATACCGTGTTGCGCACCAGGCTGACGATTTCTGCCTCGATTTCATCGATCCCCTTGAGGCTGGAAACAATGCCGCTTTTGACCGTCGTGCCGGCTGTGCCGACTTGCCCTGAAACGCCTGTCGTGGTGGTGCCTTGTTCAATGTCTGTCATGATGCATCTCCTTTTCTGTGCTGGGTTACCAAATGCCCGGCGCGACCTTCGTTGCCCTCGCGGGCCTCCGGTTCCGGCGTCTGGCGTTTTCTCTTGATGCGTCGTTGCGCTACGCGGTCGGCTGCCGGCGCTGCTGTTTCAGCCCCCGGTTGGGGGAGCGGTGCATCCATTGCATCCGGGGCGCGGTCGCCCGGCTGGCGATCCCCCTGGAGGGGCGGCATCCTCGATGCGCTGTAGGCATACCAAAGCAGGCTTGCCGCCGGCACCATGATGTTCCCCTCGATGGCCTGCTGAATGGCCAGGCCGGTGAGTCCCATCACGATCACGGCGTCCAGATTCAGCGCGCCGCCGGCGGCGTGCTGCAGTTCCCGGCTGAAGCCTTGCAGGCCTGCCGTCATCTGCGCCTGCGCGCCCGCAGGGCCTGCGTCACCCGAGCGCACGTTAAGCAGCTTATGCGCGGTAACGAACTGCACTATCTTCGTTTCGGCCGCCGCATGCTGGATCAGCACGCTGGCGGTGACGGGGCTGGCCGTCACGCCAAGGACGCCCGGACAGGACAGCAATTGATTGCTCAACATGGAAAAGAAGGCCACATCGCGCTTGTGGCTGTCGACTTTAATCCGCAAACGCCCGGGCAGTCGATGAACAATACGGGCATCAGGAATCATCGCCCGGGCGGGGAGGCGCTTCGCTTGGCGGCTCGACGGCGGAGGCCGCATCGGGCGCCTCAGCCGGAGTGGGCGCGGCAGCGACACCACCGGCAGTGATTGCAGGTCCTGCGCCCTCCAGTTCGACCTTGGCCTCGGCCACCAAATCCTCGAACACCTCGCCCAACTCGGCAGCCGTCTCGCGGCCCTTCTCGTATAACAGCATGCCAGTCTTGATCATGGACTTGGCCAGGGGTTTGCCCACACTCGCCAGGATGGGGGTGACCACCGGAGCCAGTATGGCAATCCCCACGCCCACAGCCAGTCCCGTAACGATATTGCCCTTGAACAGATCATCCAAGCCCGCCATGTCCGACTCCCGCAAAACAAAATCACCGTTGACGATATATGCACAGTCTTTCATTTTTATTTTTTAAATGTAGTCAATGGGACATAGCCAGCATTTTTCAATTAAATGAAAGTTTTATGACATCCACCGGCGAGCCGTGCCATCCAACCATTGGATGACCATTTCGGCGTCCAGATCGGGAAGCTGTTCGTGCATGACACTCCTCAGCCGCCGGCCGCCGTCTTCCGCCATGATGCGACCGGTATCGTAGGTAATCAGCACGCTGCCGGTGAGGGTGTTGTAGCTCAGGCTGGTCAGGCCAGGCACCGAACAGAAAGCGGCCCGCATCTGTTCCGCGAGTCCGCGGTTTCCCTTGATGGCGCGCACGCGCAGCCGGATACGGCCAGGAAGGAAGTGGGAGATATGAATGTCAGCGCTGTCCGGCATCGCCATTTGTCTTGTCTATTGCAAGGGCCCACTCAACCCTAGCACAAGCAGATGGCGGCAAGAGTGTTGCGGTCGAGGGTCGCGTCCATCGGCTCCATCGCCCGGGCGGCGGCACCCACCTTGTCGGCAAGGAAGTCGTAGTAGTCGCCGGTTTCGCGCTGCGCCTGCGCCAGGTTACAGACACGGCCGTGGCCGGGCACGATGCGCGCAGGCTTCAGCGCCGCCAGCGCGTGGAAGGACTGCTGGCCGCTCTTCACGCTCGACCGGGGCAACTCGCCGAGCAGGCGGTCGACGTAGACCGGATCGCCACTGAGTCCGTCACGCGTACTGCCCTGGGTTGATGGTCGGCTCGGGCGGTCAGGGCGGGCAGGCCGGTCACGGCGGAAAACTGGATCAACGCGCAGCGTTCCAACATGATGTTTCCCTATCTGGAAGCCAGGCCGGCTTCGTACCACCCCTTGCTGCGGTTGACGATTTTCACCACCAGCAGCATCACCGGCACCTCGATCAGCACGCCGACCACGGTGGCGAGCGCCGCGCCGGACTGGAAGCCGAACAGCGCGATCGCCGCCGCCACCGCCAGTTCGAAGAAATTGGACGCGCCGATCAGCGCCGAGGGACAGGCGACGCTGTGCTTCTCGCCCACCTTGCGGTTGAGCCAGTAGGCCAGGCCCGAATTGAAGAACACCTGGATCAGGATGGGGACGGCCAGCAGCGCGATGATCAGCGGCTGCGCGATGATGGCCTCGCCCTGGAAGGCGAACAGCAGCACCAGCGTGGCCAGCAGCGCGAGGATGGAGGCGTGGCCGAGCGGCGCCATCGCCGCGTCG
>JAJYXA010000505.1 GCA_021791235.1 Pseudomonadota bacterium | reverse complement strand
TGCTGTGCGACGAGCCGACCGGCGCGCTCGACTCGGCCACCGGCGTGGTGGTGCTCGAAGTGCTGGAAAAGGTGAACCGCGAACTCGGCACGCTGACCGTGCTGATCACCCACAACGTCGGCATCGCCGACATGGCCGACCGGGTGATCCGTCTGTCCGACGGCCAGATCGCCGATATCCACGAAAACGCCACCAAGAAGCCGGCGCGCGAACTGGCCTGGTGAACCATGCCCGCCCCCGATCCGCTCCCCCCGGATTTCTGGCAGCCACCGCTGGCGGAACTGCAGGCGCAGCTCGGCAGTTCGCCTGAAGGGCTAGGCGAGGCAGAGGCCGAAGCCCGATACCGTACCGTCGGGCCCAACCTGTTGCGCCCGCGCGCCGAACGGGCATGGGTCCTGCAGTTTGTGGCCCACTTCAGGAATCCGCTGGTGCTGGTGCTGCTGGCGGCCAGTGCGATTGCCGGGATGCTTGGCGACATGAAGAGCTTCGTCGTCATCACCGGCATCGTGCTGATGAGCGTGACCCTGGATTTCTTCCAGGAGTATCGCGCCAGCCGCGCCGTCGAGAAGCTGCGGCACACGGTGGCCTTGCGTGCTTCGGTGATACGTGGCGGCCAGGCGCGCGAGATTCCCGTCTCCGAACTGGTTCCCGGCGACGTGGTGGCGCTTGCGGCAGGCGACCTGGCGCCGGCGGACGGGCGCGTGCTGGACGCGCGCGACCTGTTCGTCAACCAGGCCCTGCTGACCGGCGAATCCTACCCGGTGGAAAAGCATGCGCAGGACACCTTGCCTGGCACCGACATGACGGCCGCGACCAATGCGCTGTTCCTCGGCACCTCGGTCATCAGCGGGGCGGGGCGCATGCTGATCGTCCGCACCGGCTCCGCGACGGCGCTGGGGCAGATCGCCGACACCCTGACGCAGCGTCCGCAGGCCACGGCCTTCGAGCGGGGCACCCAGGCATTCGGCGCCCTCATCCTGCGCCTCACCGTGATCCTGGTGCTGGCGGTGCTGCTGATCAACGCGGCGTTCCACCGCCCGCTGTTCGAATCCTTCCTGTTTGCCGTGGCGCTGGCGGTGGGCCTGACGCCGGAGCTGTTGCCGATGGTGCTGTCGGTCACGCTGTCGCAGGGCGCGATGCGGCTGGCTCGGCGGCGCGTCATCGTCAAGCGGCTTTCCGCAGTGCAGGAACTGGGCGGTATCGATGTGCTGTGTACCGACAAGACCGGCACGCTGACCGAAGGCCACATCCGGCTGGAGCGCCACGTCGACGCCCTCGGCCGCGACAGCGAGCGCGTGCTGGAACTCGCCTACCTCAACAGCCAGTTCGAAACCGGGATCCGCAGCCCACTCGACGAGGCGATCCTGGCGCACACCCACATCGACGTCAGCGCGTGGCGCAAGATCGACGAGGTGCCGTTCGACTTCGAGCGGCGGCGGGTCTCGGTGCTGCTGGAGCGTGCGGCGGCGCGCAGCCTGTTTGTAAAGGGGTCGCCGGAAGACGTGCTGCGGCTGTGCACCCATTATGAAGACGCGGACGCGCTGCCCCCCCTCGACGACGCGGCGCGCGAACGCATCCTGGCCCTGTTCGAGGCACTGAGCCGCGACGGGTTCCGGGTGCTCGGCATCGCCTGGCGCCAGACCCCGCCGCATCAGGATCACGCCGTGGTCACCGACGAGAGCGAACTGGTGTTCTGCGGCTTTGCGGCCTTTCTCGATCCGCCGAAAGCCAGCGCGGCGCCGGCGCTGGCCGCGCTGGCGGCCGGCGGCGTGGCGGTGAAGATCGTCAGCGGCGACAACGAACTGGTCGCGCGCTACATCTGCGACAAGCTGGGCGTGGCGATCACCGGCGCGCTCAGCGGCGCCGACATCCAGGCCATGAACGACCCCGCCCTGCACGCGCAGGTGGAGCGGGTCAACCTGTTCTGCCGCGTCACCCCCGCGCAGAAGACGCGCATCCTCAACGCGTTGCGGGCGCGCGGCCACGTGGTGGGCTTTCTCGGCGACGGCATCAACGACGCGCCGGCCCTGCACGCGGCGAACGTGGGCATCTCGGTCGACAGCGCGGTCGACGTCGCCAAGGAGGCGGCGGATCTGGTGCTGCTGGAGCACGACCTGAACGTGCTGCAGGAGGGCGTGCGCGAAGGCCGCCGCACCTTCGGCAACGTCACCAAGTACATCATGATGGGCACCAGCTCCAACTTCGGCAACATGTTCAGCATGGCCGGCGGCACGCTGTTCCTGCCTTTCCTGCCGATGCTGCCGATCCAGATCCTGCTCAACAATTTCCTCTACGACCTGTCCGAGATTGCCATCCCGCTCGACCGGGTGGACGAGGACACGCTGGCCCGACCGCGGGTGTGGGACATGCACTTCATCCGCAACTTCATGCTGGCCCTGGGGCCGGTGAGTTCGGTGTTCGACTTCCTGACCTTCTTCGTGATGCTGAAGGTGTTCCAGGCGAACGAGGCGCTGTTCCACACCGGCTGGTTCATCGAGTCCATCGCCACCCAGGTGCTGGTCATCTTCATCATCCGCACCCGCGGCAGCCCGCTCGCCAGCCGGCCCAATGTCTGGCTGGTGGCACTGTCGCTTGCCGTGGTGGCGGTGGCGGCGCTGCTGCCGTGGCTGCCGTTCGCCGGCGAGCTGGGCTTCGTGCCCCCGTCGCCCGCGTTCTATGCGGTGCTGGCCGGCATCGTCGCGGCCTACCTCGCGGTCATGCTGTGGGCCAAGCAGATGTTCTACCGGCGCTGGGAACGGCGCAGCGGGAAGCCGCGATGAAGGCGCTCGACCGCAAGCTCTTCCGCGACCTCTGGCACATGCGCGGCCAGGTGCTGGCGATCGCCGCGGTCATCATGGGCGGCGTCGCCACCCTGGTGATGTCGCTCTCCACCTACGATTCGCTGGTCACCACGCGCGACCGCTTCTACAGCGAATACCGCTTCGCCGAAGTCTTCGCGCCCCTGAAGCGCGCGCCCGAGCCGGTGGCCGAGCGGCTGCGCGCGATTCCCGGGGTGGAACGGGTGGAAACGCGGGTGCGGGCCGGGGTGAAGCTGGAGGTGCAGGGCTTCACCGACCCGATCACCGGCATGCTGCTGTCGGTGCCCGACACCGGCGAGCCGCAGCTCAATGCGCTGTACCTGCGGCGCGGTCGCATGGTGCAGCCGTGGAGCAGCGACGAGGTGGTGCTGTCGGATACCTTTGCCGGCGCCCACCATCTGCAGCCGGGCGACCGCCTCGCCGCCATCATCAACGGCAAGCGCAAGCAGCTCACCGTGGTCGGCGTCGCGGTGTCGCCGGAATACGTCTACCAGATCGCGCCCGGCGCGATGTTCCCCGACTTCAA
>JAJYXA010000182.1 GCA_021791235.1 Pseudomonadota bacterium | reverse complement strand
GAGCTGCTCCGCCGGCAGATAAGGCGCGAACCAGTGGCGGATGAACAGCCACGCCAGCAGCGCCATCGAAAACGGCTTCACCGCCCAGTTGACGAACAGCGTGACGCCGATGCCCTTCCAGTGCGACTTCACCTGGTGCAGGGCGCCGAAGTCGATCTTCATCAGCATGGGGATGATCATCACCCAGATCAGCAGGCCGACCGGAAGGTTGACCTGCGCCACGTTCATGCTTCCGAGCGCCCGGAACGGCGCCGGCAGCAGCTGGCCGAGCAACACGCCGGCGACGATGCAGAGCGCGACCCAAAGGGTGAGCCAGCGCTCGAATACGCTCATCGGCACGCCGGCAGCGCGCTTGCCCGTCACTTCGCACTGTGCGCTCATCGAGCGAACTCCATCAAAGTTGGCGCGCTCATGTTGTCTTCCCGATTAGTTGTACCGCCTGCTGCAGCTTGATCCTGTCCAGCGTGGCGAACGGCAGGCTGACGAACATGGAAACGCGTCGTTGCATCTGGCTCATCGCCTCGACGAAGGCATGGCGTTTGATGTCGTCGCTGCCTTCCACCGCGGCCGGATCAGGAATCCCCCAGTGCGCGGTCATCGGCTGCCCGGGCCACACCGGACAGACCTCGCCCGCCGCGTTATCGCATACGGTGACGACGAAATCGAAATGCGGCGCGTCGGGATCGGCGAACTCATTCCACGATTTGCTGCGCAGTTCGCCGGTTGGAAAATGGTTCTTTTCGAGCAATTCCAGCGCAAACGGATTGACCCGCCCGGCTGGATGGCTGCCCGCGCTGTACGCCCGGAAGCGCCCCTTGCCGAGTTGATTGAGCAGCGATTCGGCCAGGATCGAGCGCGCCGAATTGCCTGTACACAGGAACAGCACGTTGAAAACCGGTTCGGCCATGGCCTCGTCTCCGTCGGGTCAGGCGGCGGCCGCTTGCAGGCCGAGTTTCTCGCGCACGGCGGCAACCAGCCGGGTACGGATGTCGTCGCGCACGGCGAGGAAGCTCTCCAGCGGCTCGCCGTGCGGATCATGGAACGGCAGGTGGATCGCCGGGATCGGCTTCGGGAAGATCGGACAGGCTTCCCTGGCGTTGTCGCACACGGTCACCACGAGATCGATATCCTCGTTCATCACCGCATCGATGTCCTTCGGATGCAGGCCGTCGGTATTGAGACCAGCCTGCTTCAGCGCCGCGATCGCGCCGTCGGCCACCTTGGGTTGGGGCTTGGTTCCGGCGGACAACGCGCGCACCTGGCCGGCGAGATCATGGTTCAGCAGCACTTCGGCCATTTGCGAGCGGCAGGAGTTGCCGGTGCACAGCACCAGCACGGTGTATTTTTTGTCAGCCACGATGGCTCCCTGGATGAATGAAAGAAAAACTCAGCAACAGCCGCCCGCAGCTGGCTTGGCTTTGACCGGAATGCAGCTCGACACCTTGGCGGCGGCTGGCTCAGGCACGCAGCAGCCGCTCGCTTCCTGCCCGCCGAACACCGGGATGCTGTCGAGCGTGTGGTAGGTCTCCCAGGCGATGCCGGTGGGATCGGTCGCCCAGTACTTGTCCGATTTGGCGTAGCAGCAGGCGGAGCCCATCTCCTCGACCACTTTGGCGTCGAGCTTCTGCAGGCGCGCGTTCATTTCGGCCAGTTCTTCAGCCGACTCGACCTGCACGCCCAGATGGTTGAGGCCGGCCGGGGCGCCGCGTGCCGAGATCGCGAAGTTGACGCGCGGATCGTCGAGCATCCACTTGGCGTAGTCGTCCTTGGTGACGGTCGGTTCGGCGGCGAACATGGCGGAATAGAACTTGATGCTGGCGGCCAGATCGTCGACCGCGACGTGTACATGCAGGCGTTTCATGTTGACTCCTTTGAAGGGTCGCAGGCCGGCGAACAGACCGGCGAGCAGGGATTGCCGCCGCAGCAGTTTTCGGTGAGAAAACCGAGCAGCGCGTTCATGGCCGCGAAATTCGCGGTGTAGATGACGAAGCGCCCCGCCTGCTGCGAGTCCACCATGCCGGCGTGCGACAGTTCCTTCAGGTGGAAGGACAGCGAGGACGGCGCGATGCCGGTAAGTTCGCTGATCCGGCCAGCGGCGAGGCCGGCCGGCCCGGCCTGGACCAGCACGCGGAAGATGGCCAGACGGGAATCCTGGGCCAGGGCAGCGAGGGCGGTGACGACAGCTTTCGTTTCCATGTTTCAATTATATTTGAAATATAGAAACGAAAGCAAGCCCCCGTCCGAAGAAATGATTAAACGCCCATCTGCGGAGAAAGCCGTCGGGCACCCGCCTGCAACGGTGATTCAGTACTCGCAGGTGGGGCTCGATTGCGCGCCGGAACCCGCCGCCTCAAGCCCCAGAACATCGCGCGCCACCGCCTCGGCGACCTTGATGCCGTCCACCCCGGCCGAGAGGATGCCGCCCGCGTAGCCCGCACCCTCGCCAGCCGGATACAAACCCTTGACGTTGAGACTCTGGAAATCGTCGCCACGGGTGATGCGCACGGGCGACGAGGTACGCGTCTCGACGCCGGTCAGCACGGCGTCCTTCATGGAAAATCCCTTGATCTGCTGGTCGAAGGCCGGCAGGGCCTCGCGGATCGCCTCGATGGCATAGTCCGGCAGGCTGGAAGCCAGGTCAGTCAGGTGAACACCGGGCTTGTACGAGGGTTCGACGCTGCCGAGCTGGGTGGACGCCCTGCCCGCGAGAAAGTCGCCGACCAGTTGCCCGGGCGCCTCGTAGTTGCCACCGCCGAGTTCGAAGGCACGCGCTTCCAGTTTCCTTTGCAGTTCGATGCCGGCGAGGGGGTCTTTGCTGGGGAAGTCCTCGGGCGTGATGCCCACCACGATGCCGGCGTTGGCGTTGCGCTCGTTGCGCGAATACTGGCTCATGCCGTTGGTGACCACGCGACCGGGTTCGGACGTCGCCGCGACCACCGTGCCGCCGGGGCACATGCAGAAGCTGTACACCGCGCGGCCGTTCTTGGCGTGGTGCACCAGCTTGTAGTCTGCCGCGCCGAGCAGCGGATTGCCGGCATTCGGCCCCAGCCGCGCACGGTCGATCAGCGACTGCGGGTGCTCGATGCGGAAGCCGATGGAAAAGGGCTTGGCTTCCATGGTGACGCCGCGCGCGTGCAGCATTTCAAATGTATCCCTGGCGCTGTGACCGAGCGCGAGGATAACGTGATGGCTGCGCAGCGTTTCGCCGCTGGCGAGCGTCACGCCGCGGATGCTTTTACCGTTGGGACCGTCCTCGACCAGCACGTCGGTAACGCGCTGCTGGAAGCGGATCTCGCCGCCCAGTTCCTCGATTTCGTGACGCATGGTCTCGACCATGCCGACCAGGCGGAAGGTGCCGATGTGCGGCTTGGCGACGGACAGGATTTCTTCCGGGGCCCCCGCCTTGACGAACTCGGTCAGCACCTTGCGGCCCAGATAACGCGGATCCTTGATCTGGCTGTAGAGCTTGCCGTCGGAAAACGTGCCCGCCCCGCCCTCGCCGAACTGCACGTTGGATTCGGGATTGAGCACCTTCTTGCGCCACAGCCCCCAGGTGTCCTGCGTGCGTTCGCGCACTGCCTTGCCGCGCTCCAGAACGATCGGCTTGAAGCCCATCTGTGCCAGCACCAGCGCGGCGAAGATGCCACAGGGGCCGAAGCCGACGACGATGGGACGTTCGGTCAGGTGCTCCGGTGCGCGGCCAACGAAGTGATACGCCATGTCCGGCGTCGATGCGAGATGGCGGTCGTTGCGGAATTTCTTCAGCAGCGCCGCTTCGTTCTTCATCTCGACATCGACCGCGTAGACCAGCAGCAGCGCGTACTTTTTGCGCGCGTCGTAGCTGCGCTTGAAGATGCTGAAGCCGAGAAGCGCGTCGTCAGCCAGTTCCAGGCGCTTCAGGATCGCCGCACGCAGGGCCTCGGGCGGATGGTCGAGCGGAAGTTTGAGTTCAGTCAGTCGCAGCATGATGTGTTCGTAAATAATTCAACGCGCCCTGTCCCGCCACGCGTCCACTGGCCAAGCAGGCCGTCAGCAGATAACCGCCGGTGGGCGCTTCCCAGTCGAGCATCTCGCCGGCGCAGAACATGCCGGGCAACTTGTGCAGCATCAGCGTGTCGTCGAGCGCCTCGAAGCGCACGCCGCCGGCACTGCTGATCGCCTCGTCGAGCGGGCGCGGTGCGATAAGCGCAAGCGGCAGCGATTTTATCGCGTGGGCGAGCTTCACCGGGTCGTTCAATTGATCGGGCGGCAGGATTTCGCGCAGCAGCGCCATTTTTGCGCCCTTGATGCCGGCGCGGCTTTGCAGATGGCTGGACAGCGAACGCGCCCCGCGCGGATGAGTGACTTCGGCGATGACCCGCTCGTGTGTCTTGTCGGGCGCCAGATCGAGCTGCACCATCACCGTTCCCTGCACAGCTATCGTGTCGCGTAGCGGCGCCGACAAGGCATACACCAGACTGCCTTCGATGCCGGTGTCGGACAGCATCAGCTCGCCCTTGCGCTGATGGACATGGCCGGCCGCATCGCTGAAACGCAGCGCCACGGTTTTCAGCGGCTGGCCGGCGAAACGGCTGCGCAAATGTTCGCTCCAGCCACCCGCCACGTCGAAGCCGCAGTTCGACGGCAGCAGCGGCGCGACCTCGACCCCGCGCTGCGCCAGCAACGGCACCCACGCGCCATCTGACCCCAGCTTCGCCCAGCTGCCGCCGCCGAGCGCCAGCACTACCGCGCTGGCGCACACGTTCATCTCACCCTGTGGGGTGGCAAAGCGCAGCGTGCCATCGTCGGCCCAGCCCAGCCAGCGATGTCGCACATGGAAGCGCACGCCCGCTTCACGCAGACGGTGCAACCACGCACGCAACAGCGGCGCGGCTTTCATGTCCTTGGGAAACACGCGGCCTGACGAGCCAACGAAGGTCTCGACGCCCAGCCCGTGAATCCACTCGCGTAGCGTTGCAGGGGAAAAGGCTTCGAGCAGCGGCTGGATGGCTGACGCGCGCGCGCCATAGCGCGACAGGAATATGTCGAACGGCTCGGAATGGGTGATGTTCATGCCGCCCACGCCTGCCAGCAGGAACTTGCGCCCGACTGACGGCATGGCGTCGTAGAGATCGACCTGCACACCGCCCTGTGAAAGGATCTCGGCCGCCATCAAACCGGCGGGGCCACCGCCGATGACTGCGGCAGTTGGCATTACCCGGCTATTCCCACTCAATGGTTTCCGATGACTTAAAACCCGCTTGAACACTCGATCTATTTGACTCAATCATCGCACTTTACCGTCATTTTTACCGTCAATAAACAAGCGCTTTTGCAGGCGCGGGAGATGGACTCGGTCTGACGGGCGACTACTCCAGCCCATCAATCGTCAACTATCGCCGCGAACCAGCAAGCCTGAATCTTTGGATTATTCGTCGCTATCGTAGCACAACTACGACTAACGCACCCAAACAAAGCTTGGCAAGCACTTAAAATGATGATAAATATCGTAGCATGGCTACGACTGAAAGAACTAAGCTAAATTCCCTCTACCGGCAGTGGGCACCGGGAACTCCCTTGACGTCGGAAGACCTGGCGGCATTGGGCATCTCCGCCGACCTGGCCGTCCACTATGCGCGTGCTGGCTGGCTCTCCCGCTTGGCGCGCGGGGTGTACCGTCGCCCCAACGATACGCTGGATCTCCATGCCTGTCTGGTCCTATTGCAGCGCTCCGTCGAAGGCCTGCATGTCGGCGGCAAGTCTGCCCTCGACTGGTACGGTGTGAGGCAGTACCTGTCGCAGCAGTCCGTTCTGCATCTCTATGGCTGGACAACCGTCCGCCTCCCCGGCTGGTTCACCGAGCGCTTCCCGGCTGAGTACCACCGCAAGCGCCTGTTCGACGAGCCGCCAGACGATCCGCTTCATGCCGGACCGTTCGAGAAGCGCGACGGCGCGCCCCGGGTCTCGACACCCGAGCGAGCGCTCTTGGAAGTGCTCAGCGAGGTAGGCGTGCGTCAGCCGCTGCAGGAGGCGCGCGAACTCGCCGAGAGCGCCTATAGCCTGCGTGCCGATGTGCTGCGTGAATTGCTGCAGCGCTGCACCAGCGTAAAGACAGTGCGCCTGTGCCTGCAACTCGGACACGAACTCGCCCTGCCCTGGGCCGCCAAACTGGATGCCGCGCAACTGCCGACCGGCAGCAACCGAGCTTGGGTATCCCGTTCGGGCGATGGACTGCTGGTGCTCAAGCCATGAACCAAACGTATCTTGACACCGCACGCCTGCTGACCCAAGTCGCGCCGCTCGTTTTTGTGGACGACACGTTTGCCCTCAAGGGCGGCACTGCGATCAATCTGTTCATCCGTGACATGCCACGTCTGTCTGTTGACCTGGATCTCGTGTT
The DNA here is from genome assembly GCA_021791235.1 of Pseudomonadota bacterium. Next base: position 14,121 of record JAJYXA010000182.1, on the reverse strand, counting down.
CCCCGATTACAGCCTGCCGCGTGATGAGGCACTGGCTCGCATCAACGAGGCCATCCGGCAATGCACGGAGCGCCTGCGAGCACGCGGTTTTCAAACCCACACGCTCGCAGCGCCCGACGTCGGCGAAACCAAGCTGCTGGTGCGACGTGCGGGCATCGAAGTGAAGGTCGAAGTCAATTTCGTGATGCGCGGCACCGTCCACCCCGTGCGCACTTCGGCCTTGACGCCGACCGCCCGCGACAGCTTGCTGGCCGACCTGGAGATTCCGGTGGTATCGCTGGAAGATGTGTACGGCGGCAAACTCGTCGCCGCCATGGATCGACAGCATCCGCGCGACCTGTTCGACGTGATGCAGCTATTCGCGCACGAAGGCATCACCCCAAGCATCCGACGGGCATTCGTCGTTTATCTGGCCAGTCATAACCGGCCGGTGCACGAAGTGCTGTTCCCGACTCTTCGCAATATTAAACAGGAATACGAGCGGAACTTCAAAGGAATGACCACCGAGCCAGTTGACCTATCCACCTTGCTGGCCGCGCGTGAGCGGATGCTGCAGGAACTACAAGGCGGCCTGGATGAGGACGAGCGCGGCTTCTTGCTGTCACTGGTCGCCGGCCGTCCGGAGTGGCCGTTGCTGAGAATCGCGCACCTCGAACATCTTCCGGGGATTCGCTGGAAGCTGCACAACCTGGCGCAGCTTGAACAGAAAAGTCCGCGGAAATTCGCTGAGCAAATCGATGCACTTGCGCGCCGCCTGGGATAGGTGCCCCGGCATGGCTGTCCCGGCGTTGCCCCCATCGGGCTCGGGGGCGTTGCCCCGCGCCTCATACCGATTCGCGGCCATGCGGCTTTGATCCCTGACGCCTCCGTCCCTTCGGGCCTGCGCGCTGCGCTTGCCAAGTGGGTAGCGGAGTGCGTGGGAGAGGCGGCCTTGCTGTTCCCTTCAATGTACCACGCCGTTCTCGCCGTCAAGGGCTGCGCGCCCTGCCCTGCGGTTGATCGCTTGCGTCCTGGCGGCCGTCTGCGTCCCCTGACTGCTGCGCTGCGCCGTGCTCCTCCGGTTCCGGGCAATTCCGCCCGATTCGGACTGGAGCACGATCATGTCGCAACTTTCTCTTACTTTCCATTCTTCCCTTCTCGTTCGCGATGTCGCGGGCGACTACCGTCCGGCCAATGCCGACGAGGTGTTGCAGGCGGCGCAGCGTATGCTGGCCGGGCAGATGCGCGGTTGCGAAGCCCTGACCTCGCCGCAGGTGGTGCGCGACTTCCTGCGGGTCAAGCTGGGGGCGCTGGAGCACGAGGTGTTCGCCATCATCCATCTGGACGCACAGAACCGGGTCATCGACTACGTCGAAATGTTTCGCGGCACGGTGAGCCAGACATCAGTGTATCCACGCGAGGTGGTCAAGGAGGCCCTGGCCAGGAACAGCGCTGCGCTGCTGCTGGTGCATAACCACCCGTCGGGTGCAGCCGAGCCATCGCGGGCCGACGAGATGCTGACGCAGACACTGAAGTCGGCACTGGCGCTGGTGGACGTTCGGGTACTGGATCACCTGATCGTCGCCGGTAGCGCCATCCTGTCGTTTGCCGAATGCGGGCTGCTGTAGCTCTGGGGGCATCGCCCCCTTTTTTGCTGTGTCCTTGGTTTGCGAAAAAGCTGCGCGCTGCGCTTGCCTCCAGGGGTCGGCTGACGCCCACCCCGCCGCGCAGGCTTGGCGCCCCGAAAAACCGCCGAACAGGCGGCGCCTGATCGGCCTGCGCCCATCACCGTTTTCGCGCTCCGCGCTGTGTTCACTTTCAGCAGGCGTGCCTGTGGCACGCAGCAGCGCTCCCCGCGCGGCGTGGGTCCGTCGATCATCTGGCCGTAGGCCGGTCATCCGTCTTTCCCTCTCCTTCATCGCTGATCCCGCGACCGTAGCCCGCGGTGCCTGTCCGTCAAGGCGCGCAGGGCCGTGTCCTCGCCTGCGGCTGCGGGCCGCACCACCCTGCGCTTTCCTCCTTGCCGGCCAGTCCTTCGCGGGCCCGGTTGTTCGCGGGCGATGAACTCAGGAAAGACGGCGGCAACGGCGACCAACCCAGGCCACTGCGCCGAACCCACCAAAGCCAACACCGGGCTCCGAATCTTGGAATCCGGTCAGCTTTGAAGCCACAACCTGTACCCACTGGAGAAATACCATGCAACTCAGTTCCCGTTTCGCCAACGCTACGCCCTTCTTACGCGCCGACCATCCGTTATCGGATGATCAGATTCGCAGCGTAGCTCCCTCCATCTTTGCGGAAGAGAAGCATCAGAGCCGATCCGACCGCTACACCTGCATCCCGACCGGCGAGGTATTGGGTGCCCTGCGCAAGGAAGGCTTCCAGCCATTCATGGTGTGCCAGACGCGCGTGCGCGATAGCGGCAAGCGCGAGCACACCAAGCACATGCTGCGGCTACGCCACGCAGCGCAGATCAACGGCGCAGAAGCAAACGAAATCATTCTGCTGAACTCACACGACGGCACCAGCAGCTATCAGATGCTGGCCGGAATGTTCCGTTTCGTGTGCAGCAATGGGCTGGTGTGCGGCGATATCGTGGCCGACCTGCGCATCCCGCACAAGGGCGACGTGATCGGCCAGGTGATCGAAGGTGCCTACGATGTGCTGGACGGGTTCGAGCTGGTGCGCGAACGTCAGGAAGGGATGCGTGCCATCACGCTGAACCACGGCGAATCAGCGGTATTCGCCCGCGCCGCGTTGTCCCTGAAATACGATGACCCGGTCAAGCCTGCGCCCATCACGGAAACACAATTGCTGCAGCCTCGACGCCGGGACGACGACAGGCCCGACCTGTGGAGCACGTTCAACCGCGTGCAAGAAAATCTGGTTCAGGGTGGACTGTCCGCACGCATGGCCAACGGACGCACGAACCGCACCCGCGCCATCCAGGGCATACACCAGAACATCAAGGTCAACCGGGCGCTGTGGATACTGGCCGAAGAGATGAAGCGGCTCAAGAACTGACATGCGAGGGGGCTTTGCCCCCCTCATTTGTTAGCGCCGTAGTACGCAGCACGTCAGTCCAAACCCAAAAAAAAGTGCTGGCCAGCGAAGCGGAACGGCTGGCGGTGGGCACGGGCTGGCTGCCGTTGATGCTGCGCGCGGTGGAGCCGGAGGCACGGGAAGACGTTGCCCCGGTCGCTGATTCGGACAAGTACGCGGGAAACCACGGCAAGTTGCTCGCCCCGACTATTTTTGGCGCGTCGCGCGCGGCACACTTGCCGCGCGCGTTTTAACAGCCAACGATCCATCCATTGATGCGAGCCCTGCCCCAGGCTAGGCGGCCGAGTATGACAAACCTTGCCGCGCCGGTTGTGCAGTAGCACGCCCCCCCCGACGCTGGCGGGCAGGTCGCCACGAACGATGGCAGTTCACCGACAGACCGTCCACCATGCACAGACCCAACCACGCTGCGAACGATCAAACCTGCGCCAATGCACAAGGGGCGTTCATTCTGGTTGATTCGGACTGACCTTGGCTGCGAAAGGACGCATGCCAGAAAAGCTCTGTGCGGAGATGCCAGAGCCATGCTGCCTTTCGGATGGAGTCGCACCCAACGGCGACCTTGGCTTGTCGTGAATCCTGGTGAGGCAGCGGCTACACCTCGGGCTTCATGGCTGCAACCGTCCGGCCCAACAAATTTCCCCGGCACTGCGTGCCTTCCTCGCGAAACAAATTTCTTGTTCCTCCCGGTCCTCCACGCTGTTGCGGCCGCTGCGCGATGCAGCCCGCCCGACCCTCACCCATCGGATCACCGACAAGGCCGCGATGGGCGCGACCTTGCACCACCAAAAGGAGATTCATCATGGCAAACATCGGCACCTTCACCGCACAGAACGACAGCTTCATCGGCACGGTTCGCACCCTGACGCTCAACGTCAAGGTCAAATTCGTCCCGAACACCGGGGAGAGCGAGAACGCTCCCAACTACCGCATCGTCGCCGGCAACTTCGAGATCGGCGCGGCGTGGAAGAAAGTCAGCAAGGCGGAACGGCCTTACCTGTCGGCAACCCTGGATGACCCGTCGTTCCCGGCGACCATCTGCGCCCGTCTGGTCGAGGGCGAGGATGGCGTGCACAACCTGATCTGGTCGCGCAGCAAGGGCGATTGATCATCGCCCTCGGCGCCCCGCCTATACGGCGGGGCGTTTTCTGCGGGAAGTCGTTCCTACGAGCTTCCGTCGTCATGGCTGTAGCCCTCCGGTTTTGACTTGTCGGCAGTGCAAACCTGGTCGTTTGCATGCATGCGCCTGACTTGGAGCGCATTCTGACTTCCAGGACTAACGACATCCAGGCCATCATGGGCTACGGCGTGATGTCCACCCCCGGCGTCGTCATCGACGGCAAGGTGGTGCATTCGGGCGGTGTGCCCAGCCGCGACAAGATCGCAGGCTGGCTGGCCGGTTCGGACGTGCCGCAGGCTGCATCGCAAGGCGGCGGTTGTTGCAGTGGCGGAAAGTGCTGCTAAAGCCTGTTGGGCCGATGCCATGAGCGATCCCAAGATGACGTTCCACGTCGAAACGTGCGTCTCGGCCCACAGGCGAGCCTGTCGCGCTGCAAGCAGGCGGAGATTCCCCTGGACACCGACCTGGCGGGCAATCCAAAGGCCTTCAATCCTGCCGAGTTGCTGCTGGCCGCGCTGTCCGCCTGCATCATCAAGGGCATCGAGCGTGTCATCCCCATCCTCCAGTTCGACCTGCGCGGCGTGGAAGTGCGGGTTGACGGGATACGCTAGGACGTGCCGCCGAAGATGGAGTCCATCTCCTACGAGATCATCGTCGACAGCGACGAACCGGACCGGCGCCTGGAACTGCTGCACGACAACGTGAAGAAATTCGGCACCGTGTTCAACACCGTGGCACCGGGCACGCAACTTTTCGGAACTTTGCGGCGCAAATAGTTCTGCATGATGCTGATCTGCCCGCGATCCGGTGATCAAGACGCGTTATGCGGGACTGGGTGATGGCTGCCCAGGAGAGTTGAGCGCATGGCTGCCCCAGGTGCGCCAACGCTCAAACTGCCCCTCGTTGGTAGCGGGGAACGCCTCCTGCGCATGGAAAAACGCCTGCGCTGCGCCGCCTCCGGGGCGGGAGTGAGGCTGGAACTGGAGATTCGCAAGGATTCGGAAGCCTTGGGCATCCCGTTTGCGCAAACACCGGTCGTGTTGTCTGGCGGGCAAACTGCATTTTCAGGCCTGCCGCGTACCGAGGACATCGAAGCCTGGTTGCACCTATTATTGCAAACTGGAAAACATGACCATGAGCCACGATCCTGACGGCGATAACGCGAGTGTTGCGTAACCCCGCCACGCCAGGATCGGCGGCAGAGAACCGGAAGCCCACCTAGACTTGGAAAATCACCCCGCCAGCTATCCCGTCATGGGCAGCGCCCAGCGCCTCTTGAGGAGTCATCCATGCATACACCGATTCGTGCCCTGTTCCTGAGCGACAGCAATTCCGCCCGAACCCAGATGGCGGAGGCGCTGCTGCGCAGCCTGGGGGGCAATCGCTACGAAGCCCACAGCGCGGGACTCGATGAACCCGCCCCGCTCCATCCGTTGGCAATACAGGTAATGGCCGAGGTCGGACTCGACATCTCAGGGCAGCGTAGCAAGCACCTCAACGAATATCTCGACACCCAGTTCGACCACGTCATCACCCTATGCGACCGTGCCCGGCTGGCCTGCCCGGACTTCGCGCGCGACGGCGAAACCCTGCACTGGCAAGTGGACGATCCTGCCGCAGCGCCGGGTACCGATGCCGAAAGGCTGGCGGCCTTCCGCCGCGTGCGCGACGAACTCCGACGAAGTCTGGAAGGATGGATCGCCGCGACGAACGCCGCACGGATCGGCTGAGGCCGGGGTAGAAGATGTCAGCGCTCCTCGATGTGTCGCAGTTGAGCCTCGACCTGGGCGCGCGACGGGTGCTCACGGACGTCTCGCTGGCGGTTGCTACCGGCGAGTTGCACGTCCTGCTGGGTGCCAACGGCGCCGGTAAATCCAGCCTGGCCTATGCCATCATGGGCTGCGCAGGCTACCAGTCCGTCACAGGCCGCATGCGTTTCGCCGGCGAGGACATCGTGCAGCTTCCCCTCCATGAGCGTGCCCGGCACGGCCTGGCGCTGGCCTGGCAGGAGCCCGCGCGCTTCGAGGGACTGTCCGTGGCGGATTACCTCGCGATCGGCGGCAAGGCCGATCCTGCCGATTGCCTGCGCCAGGTGGGGCTGGCACCGGACGACTACCTCGCCCGCCCATTGGACCGGACGCTGTCAGGCGGTGAGCGCAAGCGCATCGAACTGGCAGGGGTGCTCGTGCTCCAGCCGCGCTTGGCCATTCTGGACGAGCCCACAGCAGGAATCGATTTCCTCTCCCAGGAGGGGATCTCCAGTGTCATCCATAGCCTGCGGCAGCAGGGCGCGGTGCTGCTGATCACCCACCAGGAGACGCTTGCCGCAGGGGCCGACCGTGCCTCGCAGTTGTGCGGCGGGCGCATCGTCAGCCAGGGCGCGCCGGCGGCCGTGATTGCGAACTACAAGGCGCGGCGCTGCCGCCGCTGCGACGGGGAGACGTGCCATGGCTGATCTCGAACCGCTCTACCAGGCCTTTCGTCAGATCGGCGAGGATCCGGGGCTGATTCTCGCCCCCGACACCGCACACGTGGTGGCGTACGGGCACGATCTTCTGAGCCAGCAATCCGTTTCCGGCGTCCGCGTCGAAGCCCATGCGGACGCGAAGGGCGTGCATGCCCGGATCGTGGTCGAGCAAGGTCGCATCATCGCCCAGCCGGTGCACCTGTGCTTCGGCTTGTTCGAGCGCTTCGGCGTGCAGAACGTCGATCTCGACGTGATGCTGGAAGACAACGCGCAGGCCACCTTCTGGTCGCACTGCCTGTTCATGTTTCCGGACCAGGCGCGCCATGCGATGGACGCCCGCATCGAGCTCGGGCCAGGCGCGCGCCTGATGTACAACGAGGTGCATTACCATGGTCTCTCCGGCGGCATCGAGGTCGTGCCGCGGGCGAAGGTGAAGGTGGGCGAGCGGGCGCACTACCGGGCTGACTTCAGCCTCGTGCAGGGACTGGTCGGCAAGCTCGATGTCGATTACGACGTCGAGGTTGGCGCGGATGCGAGCGCCGAACTCACCAGCAAGGTCTATGGCCATGCCGCCGACCGGATCAACATCAGTGAGCGCGTCCATCTGAACGGCTCCGGCGCCCGGGGACTGGTGAAAAGCCGCGTGGCGGTGGAGGACGAGGCACGCGCCCATATCGTCGGCGCGACCTACGGCAACGCAGCCGGTGTGCGCGGCCACGTCGACTGCCTGGAGATCGTGCGCGGCAACGCGGTGGCTTCTGCCGTGCCGGAGGTGAAGGTCACCCACCCCCAGGCCAAGGTCACCCACGAGGCCGCCATCGGCGCGGTGGACGAGCGTCAACTCGATGCCCTGATGGCGCGCGGACTGGCGCCTGATGAGGCTGTGGATCGCATCATCCTGGGGCTACTGGGCTGACCCGGACGTCCCCCATGGCGCCGTCTCCCTTTGCCAATATGGCCGCCGGCCATGCGCCTGGCTCGGGTTGCGAAGGCATAACACCGCGCTGCTCGTGGTATTCAGCGCGTGAGTCCGACCAGAATGGGCCCGGCCCGAGTCGGGCTGGAAAAAGCAAATCAATGTCGAGGTCATGCCATGCCGAAACAAACCATGCTGCAACAGACGAAGCACGCCTTCGCCCATGCGCGCAGCCTGCTCGAGGGAGTGCAGGCTGCGCTGGACGAACTGCGCGAAGACCTGATCCTGCGGCGCGACGAGGCGCGCGACGAATCAGCCCGCGAAGCCTACGACGAGATGCTGACGGTAGTCGATGCTCGGCTGCTCGAATACCGCAGGCGACAGGCTGCGCAGCCCGTTCCTTCGGCGCATCATGCGTCCTCTGTTTTTCTGACCGACGAACACGGTGCGATTCAGCCCCTGCCACACCGTTTGTACGTGGCACTGGTTCGCGGTGAGGGAGCGACGCCGCAGTTTGCCGGCAAGACCCTGCGACTGGCTGAATGGTACGTGCGCCTGGCACACGGTGAGCCTGACACGGTGGTCAACGAAGCCTACGCCCTGTTGACGTTTGATGCAGAGGGCCGCGTTGATTGGGCTGCCACCCCTTCCTTTCACCCCCACCGGAACAGCGCTGTACTGGCGTCGGAATCAGCTTCGTTACCCAGCCCGGAGGAACGTGAGGCCATGCTGGCGCTGTTGTTCGGCGCAGCAGAAGACGCCAGAGGCTGAGGAAGGACGCGCTTCGCAAGCGGGTAACAACAAGGCCACCCGCAGGTGGCCAGTTATGGACAAGGAGGGCTTGCGCCAACCATCGGATCCTTATGCTCAGGTCTGATAACGGCGCGACTTGAACGACGTTCCCGCGCGGAAATGATCGCCGCCGCCGATCTTGCGGATGTCCGCCCAGGTGCCCTTGTAATACGGTATGAAATGGCGGTCGGTCCAGTCGGTCACCACGTCCCCGGCGATGCCGTTGAACCATCCGAACTGCATGAAGGTGTGGCTGCGCTTGATCGCTGCGTCCGGATAGGCCATGGCATAAGTGGCGCCGTAGTCGTTGTACAACTCGACGATATCGCCCGGCTCGACGCCCATCTCTTGGGCATCCTGCGGGTTGAGCTCGATGACGGCCATGGGGTAGCGGTCCTTCACGTGCGGATCATATTTGTTGTGGTAGCCGGTCTGCCACACCTCGTTGAGCCGCCCCTGGTTGATGTAGAAACGATACTTCGCCTTCTGCGCCGCCACCGGTTGCGGCAGACCCGGCCACGGGGATGGCAGGAATTTGGCCTTGCCGTCCGCGGTGCTGAACTTGTTGTCGGTGTAGAGCATTTCAGTGCCGACCAACTTGCCGTCCTTGTACTCCTTGATCGGCAACTGGACGCCGTTATTGCCGGCCTTGCGCAGTCGCTCATAGGTGGCGAGGTTGCCGGTCGGTCCACCCTGACTGTCGATGGGGCCTGCCCCAGGCTGTCCGGCGCGGCGGAAGCCATCGTTGAAGGCATCCTCTTCCGTTTTCCAGTCGAAGCCCGAGAAACGGGCTGCCATGGTGGCATTGCCTTCCTGCTCATACAGGCGCTTGATGGTGTTGGCGATGTCGGCGGCGATCAGGGAATCCGCCTTGGCCACGCCCGGTGCATCCATGAACTTTTCGGACAAACGCAGACGCCGTTCGCCGTTCATGGAGGTCAGATTGATCTCTCCCGGGTGCGCCGCCGGCAGCGCCACGTGCGCCGCATCCATGATCATGGTCGGGTAAAGGTCGATCAGGGTCACGAACAGCCCGCCCTTGTTCATCACCGCATCCACGATTGCGTCCACCATCTGCGGGGTATCGGCACCGCGCGCCTTGCGCATGGCCTCCTTGACGATCTCGGAACGACGCAGGACGGCATTGCGATAGGCTTCCGCATTCAGCGTGGTCTGGAAGCTGTTGCAACCCCAGAAGGTGAGCGTGCGGCCCTTGCCGTCGATGATCTCCTTGTCCACGAAGATCATCTTGTCGCCGGGGTAAGGCGGACGGGTGTAACCCTCCTGATGCCCGCCCATGCGCACGCATCCGGTGCCGCGCCGGCCCACATTGTGGGTGGCGATCACCAAGTCCAGCAGCGCGGACTGGATCAGGTAGTTGTCGTTGCCCCAGATGATGCCTTTCTCGTAGGTGTGGCAGGTGCGCTTCATCACGCCGGGTACCTTGGGCTTGTAGGCCCACTCGGCATACTGCTTGAGCTTGTCCACCGGTACGCCGGTGATGCGGCTGGTTTCCTCCAGGCTCAGGCGGTTGGCCTTCACGGCGTCATCGAAGCCATTGGTGTGCTGGGCGATGAAATCCTTGTCGACCCAGCCCTGCTCCACCACGTAGGTGAACACGCCGTTGAACAGGGCGATGTCCGTGCCGGGCTCCAGTTCCAGATGCAGCAGCCGGTCCTTGCCCACCGCAGTTTCCAGGATGGTGATGGTGGGCGTGCGCCGCGGATCGATGAAAATGATGCGGGTGTCGGGTTGCGGCTCGCTGCCGAAGAATTTCTTCTTCTTGTCCTGGGTCGAGCCCTGCATGTTGGGCAGGAGGTGCGCAAGGAAGTAGTTGGTCTGGGTCTCGTACTGGTTGGCGCCCACCGAGACGATGCAGTCCGCGATCTCGCTGTCCTCGTAGGCGTTGTTGAGCTCGCCGATGCCCATGTCGCGCGTGGCATGGCATTCCGAGTTGTAGGCTGGACGGTTGTGGATGCGCACGAGAGGCGTCTTCAGCGCCGTGAACATCAGCTTGCCGGTGCCCCAGGTATTCTCGAACCCGCCGCCGGCGCCGCCATGGTCGAAGCAGTTGAAGCCGAGTCCACCGGGGCCTTCCTTGTCGAGGATTTTCTTATGCACGCCGGCATAGAGGGCCAGCGCCTTCTCCCAGGTGGTGTCGAGCCACTGGTCGCCGGTGTAGAGGCGCGGATAGGCCAGCCGTTCCTTGGTCAGCCCTTCGGGCTGGTACATGTAGGAGGCCATCTTGCCGCCGCGGGTCGACGACAGCCCCTGGTTCACCACGCAAGCCTTGTCCGGAACGATCATGATGTTGTACCGGTGGCCGTCCCGGTCGGCGATCATGTTGGTCATGGCCGGCGTGAGCGTCGTTGCGAACGGGGGCAGTTGCTTGCGGTAGTCCAGCCCCAGGGCATTCTGGTTGGGCGCGCGACCGCCTTCCTGGTTTTCCGGCCATTTGTACACGTGGTAGCCGCAGCCCACGATGCAGAAATGACAGGTCATGTTGGTCTTTTGTGCATTGACGGGTGGCAACGCCACGCGGTCTTTTTTCGTGCTCATGGCGTCTCCTCAGATGATGTTGGCTTGCCGACCGTAGATCAGGCCTTCCACGGCCACGGCCGTGAGTGAGCCGTCCTTGGCGTTGTATTGCAGGACGACCTGGGGCAGGTTTTCCGTCGCCTGACCACACACCATTTGGCCCGCCATCTCCGCGTCGAAGGTGCTGAAGTGACAGGGACAGCGGAAAGTCCGGCTCGCCGTGTCATAGGCTGTCGGGCAGCCCATGTGGGTGCAAAGCGTGCTGTAGGCGACGATGTCCTTGTCGGGACCCACGCCGCCCGGCACCGCATGACCCATCTTGACGATGGCGCAGGGCGAGGAGGCATCGGGATAACTGAAGCTGACCGGCTGATTGACCCGGAGATCGCGCATTCGGGCCACTGGCTTCATCGGATAGGGCAGCGTGGCACGTCCGACGTCCACTGGCTTGGCGTCGGCCGTGGCGACGCCCGCCACCGCAGCACCGGCACCCGCTGCGACGCTTCCGCTGATCTTCAGAAAATCTCGACGTGAAATGGGTTCAGACATGTCTTCTCCTGTTTTATTGATTGATCGCACAGACAATGCCCTGCTTGGACTGGGCTGCGTGAAGCCGAAGACCATGTACCAATCAGGGCATTCACTCACCATAGCTGGTGACCTGTGGGATTCAAGGGAGCCGCCTGCCTCTCCGCCTAGAGATCGTGCAGCTGGTGCTGCGTCCCGGTGTTTTCTCGCTCAGGTCGAACGAATTCCGCTACGCCGAGTGGCGGCAATATGATGAACTGCGGACGCCTATTCGAGGGGCTTTATTGGATTTTGAACGGCAAAAACCGGCCGGGAGCGCCTATTGGACGATGTCACCGCATAGCAGTCATTGGACCACGACGGTCATTCTTGAGCAGCCGCTTTGGAGCAAGATACCGTACGCGTACTCCCGGCCAGAAGCCGTCCCTCGTGAATGCCACAGAGCAGCCATTCGACTGACTACTCCACACTGAAACCTGCCGAGGTCTACGCGTGCAACTCGGCCAAAGCGGACGCTCCAGAGTGTCAAGGAAAGGTGGAGCGATTCACCGGGGCGATTCATATTTTCTTCAGGACGTTCTGACTGCCTGCTGAACCCGGGATAGTGTTCAGTACAGTATGTACGCTGCCAGGCTGATCAGCCGCAGCAACCGCCCTTGGCTTGCTCCGAAGTTGGCGGGCACGGCGCCGTTCCCGAGGTACTGCTGCAGCAGGATGTTGCTCCCCTGTCCGACGACGATGCCGACGCGATCATCTGACTGGCCGCCATCAACCCGGCTTTGATGAACTGTTCCTCCGGGATCGTCTCGTAAGTGCGCCCACCGACTTCGAGCGTTCGGCAATCCGAGTCGCCGCACACCGAGCAGCAGCGGCTCATGCCAACATCAGCGCCGAGCCACTCCTCGATGGGTTTGCCCGCGATCCACACGCGGTTGGACTCCGAGGTATTGGCCTTGAACGCTGCTTCGTCGATTTCCTGCGTTTCGAGCACGGGCTCGATTCCCAGCGGTCGCAGCGCGGCCGCGAGTTTGGCCACCGCCGCTTCGAGTTCGCGACCGGTATCCCCGCAACGGGTGCAAGTCTCGCCGCCCTTAACGAGGCGCTTCCACACGATCGGCATCGGCTTCATCTCACTCTCCTCGAAACTCTTGATAGACGGCCACTGCCGCGAGCAATGCTTCGGAATGACTTAGCAAGAACAGCCGCCACAACAGGCACCCGGCTTGACTGCTTCAATCGTAGCAGAGACGACGAAGTCGGTGACGTTCTGCCCCGGCGCCCAGTCGTTGATGAATTCCTTCGACTCATCTTTCGGCTGGATACGGATCTGCTCGAAACCGGCGGCGCGCATCATCTCATCCAGATCCACGATAAGCGAGGCATTGCCCATGCATCCGGAAATGAGCCCTGCGTCGTTGCGCATTTCCTCGGGCAGTTCAACGGTCGCGACCACATCAGAGATTGCCAGCCGCCCCCCCGCCTTGAGCACGCGGAAGTCTGAATCGGACATTCGGCGTTGCTGATCCGCGATCGACCGGTCAGAAGCTGCGGATTCAACCGATCACAGCATCCATCTGTTCAGCAGTCACAGAGCAGTCATTGGGTTCGCCGACACCAACGGCAGAAACGGGCCTATAGCGCCAGTTCAACATTGCCTAAAACGGTCGTAAAATTGCCGCCGTTTGGCTTGAGCCATTTGGCGAGCGCCCTGATATCTTGAAGCAGGCTCCAAGTCTAACGTTGAACATCCCCGCCGCTTTGCGCTTGGCACCCCTCACAATTTGCCGAATAGGCTGAACCTGATCGGTCTGAAAGACGTCACGTGCCATCGAATCTGGCCTGGTGCATAGGCCGCTGTTTACTGCAGCGTCCCAGTACTTCATGACGACACCACGCCTGCAAGGCGTGGCCGCATCACCGAATGGATAGCAGCGCAGCTTGGCGCACGCCGCACGCCCGTCAACCCCCTGCCCGCACCAACCGAGGTGGGGGTATGACGGCCGCGCTTTACGCGTGCGCCCGGATCGCAGCGCTCCAATCGGGAGCGTCGATTCAAGGAGTTACGATCATGAACCTCATCACCGAAACACTGCGCGCGCAGTTGCTGGTCAACGGCCGGCGATCCCTCGACAACGACGACTTCGACCCACCGCCCGTGGTCAAGTTGTTCACACCTGACGCGGCTGCGACCTGGCTGCTCACCGAGATCGAACCGCATGACCACGACCATGCATTCGGGCTGTGCGATTTGGGACAAGGCTTCCCGGAACTGGGCTATGTGAGCCTGGCCGAGCTGCAACCGGTGCGTGGCCGACTTGGCCTTCCAATCGAGCGGGACCTGCACTTCATTGCGACGAAGATGATCAGTGCCTATGCGCGCGAAGCGCGGCTTGCGGGACGCATCGTGACGTAGCCGTCATGCGGGCGCTGCCGCTGGGAAGCGCCCCTTTCTGGCCTATTTGCCCCTCCGGGCCTGGATAGCGGCCAGCTCGCGCCGCACGCGCTCGATGACTTCGCTCACACCCTTGCTGTCGCCGCCATAGGCCAGCGTCAGCAGCGTGAGCGGATGCACGTCCATGACCTCGCACAGTTCGGCGACCTTGCTCAGGGTCGGGCTTTTCAGGCCACGTTCGAGCGAACTCATGTACGTGCGGCTCGACACGTCCGAGAAAGCTTCCTGGCTGAGGCCACGGGCTTTTCTGACTGTCTTGAGCGCCG
>JAJYXA010000476.1 GCA_021791235.1 Pseudomonadota bacterium | reverse complement strand
GAGGCGCTGACCCTGGTGCAGACCGGGAAAATCGCGCCCATTCCCATCGTCCTGGTGGGCTCGAGCTACTGGGCGGGACTGGCCGACTGGGTGAAAACCAGGATGGTGGATGAAGGCATGATTTCACCCGGCGACGTCGACCTCATGCGTATCATCGACAAACCCGAAGAGGTGGTCGATGCCATCTTCAGCCATTATGAAAAACGCGGCTTCATGCCGTCACTGGCCGAGCGCGAAATCCAGTTCAATCTGTGAGCCACGAACCTTTTTTCTTCCGGAGCCTGTCATGCGTTATCCCGTCCTGTTGCTGACCCTGTTGTTGAGCGGCCTCGCCGTTGCCGCCGCGCCGTCCGACCGCCCGCCCGAACTGAAGCCCGTTCCCGACGGCGCGCCGGGTCCCGGCGATGCGCCGCCGGTGACGATCAAGCCGAGCAGCCAGGGGCGCGTCGTCGAGTACCGCGCCAACGGCAGGCTCTACATGCTGAAAGTCATCCCCAGGGTCGGCAAGCCGTACTACCTGATCGACCAGAAGGGCGACGGCCAGTTTGCCCGGCAGGACAGCCTCGACTCCGGGATGCGGCCGCCGATGTGGGTGATCAAGGAGTTCTGAGTCTTTGCATGTGCGTCGGGTAAAATCGGCCGCATGAATACCGCTTCCAATCAAGACATCCCGCGCAAGGTCGCGGCCAGCCAGGGTTTTCAGTGGGTGGTCGCAGGCTTTCGCCTGTATCGCCAAAATCCCCTGTTGCTGTCCGCCGCGTTCGGCCTGCTGTTCGGCGTGGTGATGGCGCTCGGCCTGATCCCCGTGGTGGGCAGCTCGCTGTCCGAACTGGCTTCGCCGCTGATGGTGGCCGGCTTCATGGCTGCGTATCGCGCGCTCGACGGCGGCGGCGAACTCGAACTGCCGCATTTTCTGGCCGGCCTGCAGGGCCCGGCGATTCCGTTGATGACGGTGGGCGCCGTGCAATTGCTGGGCACCCTGCTGATCGGCCAGGTCATGCTGGGCATGGGGTTCGATCCCGAAGCGCTGATGGAGGCCGCCAAGCGCGGAGATGCCACGGCGCAGGAGATGCAAGCCGTGCTGAATCAGTCCATGCCCGCGGTGCTGACCGGACTGGTGTTGTTCACCCCCCTCATCATGGCCACCTGGTTCGCCCCCGCGCTGATCCTGTTCGGCGGCGCCCGTCCGGCCACCGCGCTGGGCATCAGCCTGAAAGCCGTCGCCAGGAACTGGGCGGCGATGCTGGTGAATGGCCTCGCGCTCGGCCTGCTGCTGTTCCTCGCCGCGCTGGTGCCGTTGCTGCTCGGTCTGCTGGTGGCGATGCCGTTGCTGTTCGGTTCGCTGTACGCCTCGTATCAGGCGATATTCGCGGTGTGGGCGGACGAGCCCGCGCCCGGCAACGTGGTGTCGCGCTAGTACATTCAGGCTGCCGACAGCTTGGCGTACGCCAGCGCCAGCCACTTGGTGCCGGCGTCGCGGAATTTCACCTGCACCCGCGCGTCGGGGCCGCGCCCCTCGAAGTCGATGATGATGCCGGTGCCGAACTTGGCGTGGGCCACGCTCTGGCCCACGCGGTAGCCGGTGTCGTTGCCTGCCTGGGCGCTGCGCGGCGTCGCCGCTGGCGTGCCGGTTCCGCTTGACGGGTAGGCCGGCTCGCTGCGGTGGTTGAGGCGCATCAGCACCTGTTCCGGCAGTTCGTCCAGAAAGCGCGAGGGCATGCTGTAGCGGATCTGCCCGTGCAGCATGCGCGACTGCGCGTGCGACAGGTACAGCCGCCGTCGCGCGCGGGTGATCGCCACGTACATCAGCCGCCGCTCCTCCTCCAGGCCGTTTTCCTCGCTGGCGCTCTGCTCGTGCGGGAACAGCCCTTCTTCCAGTCCGGTGATGAAGACGGCGTGAAACTCCAGCCCCTTGGCGGCGTGCACCGTCATCAATTGCAGCGCGTCGTGGCCGGCGCCGGCCTGGTGCTCGCCCGCTTCCAGCGCGGCATGGGCGAGGAAGGCATCCAGGCTGCCTTCCTCCGATTCCTCGGAAAACAAGGCCGCCGCGTTGACCAGTTCGTTGAGGTTCTCCAGGCGGTCGGCGCCTTCCTTGTCGGCGCGGTAGTAGTCCGCGAGTCCCGATGCTTCGATCACATGGTCGATCGCTTCCGCAAGCGGCAGGTCGCGCGTGGCCTGCTTGATGTCCTCGATCAATTTGGCGAAGCCCGCGATCTTGCCGCCGCCGGTGCATGCGGCCTGCCACAGGCTCGCGCCCGAGCGCGCGGCGCTGTCGGACACCTGTTCCAGGGTGCGCGCGCCGATGCCGCGGGCGGGGAAATTGACCACCCGCAGGAACGCGCCGTCGTCTTCCGGGTTGGTCAGGAGGCGCAGGTAGGCCAGCGCGTGCTTGATTTCCTGGCGCTCGAAAAAGCGCAGCCCGCCGTACACCCGGTACGGCACGCCCGCCGAGAACAGTGCGTGTTCCAGCACCCGCGACTGTGCGTTGGAACGGTAGAGCAGCGCCATGTCGGACAGGCTCACCCCCTCGCGGTTGAGCGCGCGCACCTCGTCGACCACGAAGCTCGCTTCGTCCCGGTCGGAGTAGGCGTCGAACACGCGGATCGGTTCGCCTTCGCCTTCCGCCGTCCACAGGTTCTTGCCCAATCGATGCGCGTTCTGCGAGATCAGCGTATTGGCGGCGGTGAGGATGTGGCCGTGGCTGCGGTAGTTCTGCTCGAGCTTGATGACCTTGCCGTGCGCGAACTCGCGTTCGAACTCGGCCATGTTGGCGGTACTGGCGCCGCGGAAGGCGTAGATCGACTGGTCGTCGTCGCCGACCGCGAACAGCGCCGTGTGCGGGCCGGCGAACAGCTTCAGCCAGCGGTACTGCAGGGTGTTGGTGTCCTGGAATTCGTCGACCAGGATGTGCTTGAAACGATCCTGGTAATGCTGGCGCAGCGGCTCGTTGCGGTACAGCAGCTCGTAGGAGCGCAGCAGCAGCTCGGGGAAATCAGCCACGCCCTCGCGCTGGCATTGCGCGTCGTAGGCCTCATACAGCTCGGCCATGCGCATCGAATATTCGTCGTAGGCCTCGGCGTCGCGCGCGCGCCGGCCGGCCTCCTTGTGGCCGTTGATGAACCACTGCACCTTCTTCGGTTCGTATTTCTCGGTGTCGACGTTCAGCGCCTTCATCAGCCGCTTGATCGCCGACAGCTGGTCCTGGCTGTCGAGGATCTGGAACGACTGCGGCAGCCCGGCTTCGCGGTAATGCGTGCGCAGCAGCCGGTTGGCCAACCCGTGGAAAGTGCCGACCCACATGCCGCGCGTGTTGATCGGCAGCATCGTCGAAATGCGCGTCATCATTTCCTTCGCCGCCTTGTTGGTGAAGG
>JAJYXA010000406.1 GCA_021791235.1 Pseudomonadota bacterium | reverse complement strand
AGTCGGCCAGTTCGGTATCGGGGATGTGCAGCGCGTGCGCGGCTTCGCGCAGCCGCTTGGCGGTATTGGTCTGCGGGCTGCCGGCGGCCAGCGCAAAAATGCGCGCCGCGTCGACAAACGGCGTGGCACCGTTGAGCTTGAGGTCGATCGTGTGGGGATGGGCGTTGTCCTCCGACAGCACGAAGTCGCGCACCACGCCCAGCGGAGGGCGGTTGCGCAGGGCGTTGCCGGCCATCTGGTGCAGGAAGCGCGGGTTTTTTTGCGCGGCGCGGTTGAGCCAGGCGCGCAGGTCGAGCGCCAGCGCGGCATCGCCGGTGAGCGGGCGAAAGTCGAAAAAGATGCTGGCATGCAGCAGCGCGTCGGGGCTGCCGTGATCGATCCATTGAGTGAATTGCTGCTGCCAGTCGGCCAGCGACAGGCACCATTTCGGATTGCTCGCCATGATGCCGCCCTTGCACAGCGGAAACCCGCAGGCGTCGAGTCGATAGTTCACCCGGAGTGCAAAGGCCCGCAGCGCCTCACGCTGCGCATCGTCCGCTGCGGCAAAGATCAGCACGTTGTCCTGGTCAGTGGCGAGCGTCTGTTCCATGCGGCCTTCCGATCCCAGCGCCAGCCAGCACCAGCGCAGCCCGATCAGCGCATCATCGGTTTGGTATTCCAGCGTGATGATGCGCTCGGTGAGGCGGTCGTTGAGGCTGGAAATGATCGCGGTGAGGTTTTCCGCGTCCATCCCCTGCGCCAGCAGGCTGTGCGCCAGATCGCCGATGTCATGTGCCCGCGCGGGCAGGCTGGCAGGATCTTCGCTGCGTGCAATCGCGGCGGTGATGCCTTCCACCGACAGGCGGCGCAGGGCGAACACGTCCTTCTCCGACACCACACCGACCAGACGCCCATTGCGCACCAGCGGAATGTGATGGATGCCCTGGCGAGCCATCAGGACCAGCGCATCGGCGACCGGCGCATCGGCCGGGAGGGTTGCCGGCGCCGGCGTCATCACATCGCCAATCGGCGTGGCGAGCGGCACGCGGGCCAGGGTCACACGCGCCAGCACATCTTTCAGGGTGAGAATGCCGACCGGCTGTGCGGCTTCGTTGATGACCACCACGGATCCCACCTGTGCGGCTTCCATGGCACCCAGGGCTTCAGCCAGCGGCGTGCTGGCCAGGGTGGACAGCGGAGCGCGCTGCACCAGGCTCGCCAGGGGACGCGCAAAGCGGCTGTCGTCGTCCAATGCCAGCGCGTATTCGGCCTGCACCGCGCGCTGCGATTCCTCCAGCAGGCTGGCGATGCGGCGGGTGCAGAAATCGTGAAACTCCGCGCTTCTGGCCAGCAGCGTGTGGAAATCGGCGGCAGGCAGCAGGTAGCAGAAGGTGTCGCTCGCCGCGACATAGCGGTTGGCCGCGCCGCGCCCGGCCAGCAGTGCGCCGAGCGGAAACATTTCGCCGGCGGCCAGCTGGAACACCGTCTGATCGTCGGCGGTGACGCCGCTGACGGTGCCCTGCTTGATGATGAACAGCGCGTCGGGAGGCGCGTCGGAAGGTTCCAGCAGCACCGCGTCGCGGGCGTAATAGGCTACCGACACATGCTGCACCAGCCACAGCACCTCGTCTTCGGACATCGTTGCAAATGGCGCCTGCCGCCGCAGCGCGTCGAGCGTGGCGCGATGCAGGCTGTTGGCGAGGGGCAGGGTGGCACTCATATGCCAACCTTAACGTGCCGCCGTGCCCGGGGCAATATTGCAGTGCGTGCAGATGCCCAAATAAAAAGCGGTGGCCCAGCCACCGCTTGAGTGGTCCCGGATACGGCCTAGTGTGCGCGCTTACGCATCACGCGAGCCAGGACGAGTCCCGTACCCAGCAGCAGCAACGATCGGGGTTCGGGGACCGAGTTGCCGCCGCCGATCGGGGCGAAGCGGTCTTCCAGTGTCCAGCGGAGGACGTCATGGTTGGCATAGGTCGCACCGGTGCCCGACGTAAACCCGACGAATGCATTGGTGGTGCCCAGATCCGCCGCCAGATTGCGCGTCAGCGACAAGAGTGCATTGGTGGGGCGCACGCCGGTGCGGTTCATGCGGGCCTCCAGCAGATTGGTGCCGCCGTTATAGTCGACCCACACGCTCCAGATGTCGCCCTTGTTCATGTCGGCCTCGGTCACTTCGGCCAGGACAATCGAATTGATGTCGCCGTTGACGTCGGCGCCGATGTGGTTGCTGCTGTTGCTGGTGTAGCTGATCACGGCGGGCGCCGGCCTGGCCAGTCAGAGCGATGCCGCATGCCACAACTGCAAGCTGATTCAAGATTTTCATTATTTACTCCCTGGTGGATCTGAATTGAGGTCGATCACGTATAGAAAAAAGTACGCCACTCCGTACGGAGTGGAGTTTTTCAAATAAAAATCAACAGCTTGGTATTTTTGTCATGCGTTCCGGTCCACGAGGCGTGGTGCCGATGTAAAAAATAACGAAAAAAGCCCCGCCGAAGCGGGGCTTTTGAACTGCCTGAACAGCGAGCAGATTTTTACATCATGCCCATGCCGCCCATGCCACCCATATCGCCGCCGCCCATCGGCATGGCCGGCTTGTCTTCCGGCAAGTCGGCGACCATGCAGTCGGTGGTCAGCATCAGGCCGGCGATCGACGCGGCGTTCTGCAGCGCGGTACGGGTGACCTTGGTGGGGTCGAGCACGCCCATCGCCACCATGTCGCCGTATTCGCCGGTACCGGCATTGTAGCCGTAGTTGCCGGTGCCTTCCAGCACCTTGTTGACGACGACCGACGGCTCTTCGCCGCAGTTCTTGACGATCTGGCGCAGCGGCTCTTCGATGGCGCGCAGCACGATCTTCACGCCGGCGTCCTGGTCGTGGTTGTCGCCCTTGACCGCAGCGGCCACCGCACGGGCGCGCAGCAATGCGACACCGCCGCCGGGGACGATGCCTTCTTCAACGGCGGCACGGGTGGCGTGCAGCGCGTCTTCGACACGGGCCTTCTTCTCCTTCATCTCGACTTCGGTGGCGGCGCCGACCTTGATCACCGCCACGCCGCCGGCCAGCTTGGCCTTGCGCTCCTGCAGCTTCTCGCGGTCGTAGTCGCTGGTGACTTCATCGATCTGCTTGTTGATCTGGCTGATGCGGCCCTTGATCGCGTCGTGATTGCCGGCGCCGTCGATGACGGTGGTGTTTTCCTTGCCGATCTCGATGCGCTTGGCACGGCCCAGATCCTGCAGGGTGGCTTTTTCCAGGCTCAAACCAACTTCTTCGGCGATCACGGTGCCGCCGGTGAGAATGGCCATGTCTTCCAGCATCGCCTTGCGACGGTCGCCGAAGCCCGGGGCCTTGACGGCGCAGGTCTTGAGGATGCCGCGGATGTTGTTGACCACCAG
>JAJYXA010000282.1 GCA_021791235.1 Pseudomonadota bacterium | reverse complement strand
ACGGCATCCAGAACAAGATCCACCCCGGCGATCCGTCGGACAAGGATCTGTACGACCTGCCGCCGGAAGAAGACGCGAAGATCCCGAAGGTCTGCCACAGCCTGGAAATGGCACTGGACGAACTCGATAAGGATCGCGAGTTCCTGACCCGCGGCGGCGTCTTCACCAACGACATGATCGACGCCTACATCGAACTGAAGATGCAGGAAGTTACCAAGTACCGCATGACCACGCATCCGGTCGAATTCGCGATGTATTACTCGCTGTAAACAGCACTTGGTGCACCCAAGGGGCAGCTTCGGCTGCCCTTTTTTGTTGATGTTCCCCCGGGATGGCCGTTGAAGGGAGTGTCAAGATTGCCGGCTGGTGTCCGTTAAAAATCGGGTACGCTACACTCAGCCCTATGTCGATCGCCCGTCTTTCCTTTCTGTTGTGCCTGATCCTGGCTGCGCCCGCGCAGGCCGATATCTACAAGTACGTCGATGAAAACGGCCAGGTGACGTTTACCGATGTCTACAAAAAAGGCGCCAGACGTGTCGACCTGCCCGGTGCGCCGACGCAGTTGCCGGCCAGAGACAAATCGCCCCGGCGCGCCTCCTATACGCCCAGCCCGGCGGACTTCCCCCGTATCGATCCCGGTACGCAGAAACGGCGCGACGACGTTCGCCGCCAGGTGCTGCAGGATGAAATTTCAGGCGAACGCCGCAATGCCGACGAGGCGCGCCGTCAACTGACGCTGGGCGAGCGTCTCCAGCCCGGCGAGCGCGCCACCGATGCCACCTATCTCAATCGCGTAAAAAGCTTGCGCACCGCTGTGCAGCAGCACGAGCAGAACATTACTGCTATCCAGCGTGAGCTTGCCAATCTGAAATAGGTTTTGTCTTTGCCGCAAACACTCTGCGGACATTAAGGACAGGCCGTGGTTGCCCCGTGGGATAAATAAAGAAGCTGAAGCTTCAAGAACCATGCTCCACCCGCAAGCACCCTAAAGGGCATAAAGGGTAGGCCGTGGTTCTAAAGATGCTAAAGCATCAAGAACCACGCTCTGGCACAATCAGTGCTTCAACTGAGTGCATGAGCATGTCGCCGTTCTCGCCCACCGAATTTTCCGGACTGGATTACCTGTCTACCGGCGTCGTGATTCTGGATGCCGACGGCCATATCGTATTCGTCAATCCGGCCGCCGAAACCCTGTTGGGGGTGTCGGGTGTCCTGCTGCTCGGGGAGGGCGCGACGGCTGTGTTCGAGCGCAGTCCCGAGTTGCTTGCGGCCATCCAGACGGCGTGCACGCAGCAGGAAACCGTCATTGAATATGAGCTCGACGTCGTGGTGAGCGGTCATCCGCCGATTCGCCTTGGCTGCAGCGTATCGCCGCTGGAGAAACCGTCACAGGCCGCGCTGATCGAAATGCGCGCGGTCGATCCGCACCTGCGCATCGCCCGGCTGGAGCAGGCGCGTCTGCAACAGGAAGCCAACCGCGAACTGCTGCGCAACCTAGCGCATGAAATCAAGAATCCGCTCGGTGGCATCCGTGGCGCGGCCCAATTGCTGGAGCACGAGTTGCCGCGCGAATCCTTGCGCGAATACACCCAGGTCATCATCAAGGAATCCGATCGGCTGCAGTCGCTGATGGAGCGTCTGCTGACGCCGCACCGGATGCCCCGTTTTGGTGCGGTCAACATTCACGAAGTGCTGGAGCGGGTCCGCAGCCTGATCCTGGCCGAAACGCCGAGTGTGACGCTGCGGCGCGACTACGACATCAGCCTGCCGGAAATTCGCGCCGACTCGGAACAGCTGATTCAGGCCACGCTCAACATTGCGCGCAATGCCGTGCAGGCAATGCACGGTAACGGCGAGATCATTTTCAGGACCCGGGTGGCGCGGCAGATCACGCTCGAGAGCCGGCGCTACCAGCTTGGCATGCGCGTCGAGATCATCGACAACGGCCCCGGCATTCCCGAAGAGATACGCGAACAGATCTTCTTTCCGCTGGTGTCCGGACGCGAAGGTGGCAGCGGACTCGGGCTCGCCGTTGCGCAGACGCTGGTCGCACAGAACCACGGCACCATCGAGTGCGAAAGCCGTCCCGGCCGCACTGTTTTCTCGATTTTTCTCCCTTTACCGACTTGAACGCCATGCCAAAAACTAGCTGTGTCTGGATTATCGACGACGACCGCTCCATTCGCTGGGTGCTCGAAAAAGCCCTGCTGCGCGAGGACATCGCATGCATGACCTTCAGCTCGGCCAGCGACGCACTGCGTGAACTGGAACGCAGCACGCCTGCCGCGGTGCTGTCCGACATCCGCATGCCGGGGGTGAGCGGCCTGGAATTGCTGCAGGCGCTGAAAGAGCGGCTGCCCAAGGTGCCGGTCATCATCATGACTGCGTATTCCGACCTCGACAGCGCGGTGGCGGCATTCCAGGGCGGTGCATTCGAATATCTGCCCAAGCCCTTCGACGTCGATCAGGCGCTCGAACTGGTGCGCCGCGCACTGGCGGAAAACGCCAGCCGAGACGTGCCCGCCACCAGTGATGCGCCGGTGCCGGAAATCCTTGGACAGGCTCCTGCCATGCAGGAGGTGTTTCGCGCCATCGGGCGACTGGCGCAGTCGCATGCCACCGTATTGATCACCGGCGAGTCGGGCAGCGGCAAGGAACTGGTGGCGCGTGCGTTGCATCGCCACAGCCCGCGTGCCGGCGCGCCATTCATCGCACTGAATACTGCGGCCATCCCCAGGGATCTGCTGGAGTCCGAACTCTTCGGGCACGAACGCGGTGCGTTTACCGGGGCTGCGGCGCAGCGGCGCGGCCGCTTCGAGCAGGCCGACGGCGGCACGCTGTTTCTGGACGAGATCGGAGACATGCCGGCCGAACTGCAGACCCGCCTGCTGCGCGTGCTGGCCGACGGCCAGTTTTACCGGGTTGGCGGACATACGCCGATCAAGGTCAACGTGCGGGTGATCGCCGCTACCCACCAGGATCTGGAGGTACGGGTGCGCGAGGGATTGTTCCGCGAAGACCTGTTCCACCGCCTCAACGTCATCCGCCTGCGCCTGCCGGCGCTGCGCGAGCGGCGTGAGGACATTCCCCTGCTGGTGCGCCATTTCATGCAGAAAAGCGCGCGTGAACTGGGGATGGAGACCAAGGGCGTGTCGGATGCAGCGATGAAGACGCTGGTCAACCTGCCGTGGAGCGGCAACGTGCGCCAGCTCGAGAATGTCAGCCATTACCTGACCGTGATGGCGCCCGGCCAGGTGGTCGAGGTGGGCGATCTGCCGGCCGATCTGATGCAGGGCACGGCCGAGCAAGCCAGCGGCGACTGGCTCCAGGGACTGGCTGCCGAGGCCAGCGCGCGGCTGGCGCGCGGCGAGGCGGCGATTCTGGA
>JAJYXA010000235.1 GCA_021791235.1 Pseudomonadota bacterium | reverse complement strand
GCGGCAAAACCGGCGGCGCGCAAACCCGCTGCACCCAAAGCGGCTGCGCCCAAGGCTGTTGCATCGAAGCCGGCCGCGCTTAAACAGGCAGCACCCCAAAAGACTGCATCGGGCGGTGCCGATAGCGGCAGTGCCTTGTTTCCGGACCGTGTCTGGCCGGACTGAGTTCGCCTGACCGAATCAATCATTGCAGGTAATCCGCCATGCGTAATGACCCTTTTTTCCGCACCTATTCTCCCCGCCAGGAAGCCATGGCACGCGTCGAGCAGTCGCAGCGGGAAGCCATGACGCGCCCGGCTTCGACGGCTCCGGTTGCCGACGTGCTCGCACCCTACATGGTGCGTGAAGAGCCTTACTATCGTACGGTTGCCGACGAGGTTGAATTGTACGAAGCAGCCTATTCGGTGCGCATGCCGATGATGCTGAAGGGCCCCACAGGATGCGGCAAGACCCGCTTCGTCGAATACATGGCGTGGAAGCTGCAAAAGCCGCTGATCACCGTGGCCTGCAACGAAGACATGACCGCGTCCGATCTGGTCGGCCGCTTTCTGCTGGATGCCAGCGGCACCCGCTGGCAGGATGGTCCGCTTGCCCTCGCCGCGCGCCATGGCGCGATCTGTTATCTCGACGAAGTGGTCGAGGCGCGCCAGGACACCACCGTGGTGATCCACCCCCTGACCGACTCGCGCCGCCAGCTGCCGCTGGAAAAAAAGGGCGAGCTGATCGAAGCGCATCCCGATTTCCAGATTGTGATTTCGTACAATCCGGGCTATCAGTCGCTGATGAAGGATTTGAAGCAGTCGACCAAACAGCGTTTCGGCGGCCTCGACTTCAACTACCCCGTACACGACATCGAAGCCGAGATCGTGGCGCACGAATCCGGCGTGACGCTCGACGTGGCGAAGAATCTGGTTCACATCGGCGAGCGCGCGCGCAACCTCAAAGGCCACGGCCTCGACGAAGGCCTGTCGACCCGCATGCTGATCTACGCAGGTTCGCTGATCGCCAAGGGCGTGGCCCCGCTGGCCGCCTGCCGGGTCGCGCTGGTGCGTCCGATCACGGACGATCCCGATATGCGCGACGCCCTCGATTCGGCGGTTACAACGTACTTTTCAGGCAAGGCGATAGGGGGAGGCGCCAGGCGTGAAAGCCCGCGCCGCCTCGCTCCTGACCCCTAACGCCTCACGAACACCATGGCCATCCATCTCGAAGAATATCAAGAGGTTCTTGACGACCTGCCGCATGATGCGCAGGAAGTGCTGCGCGCCGCGTGGAACGAGGCGGCGCGGATGTTTTCTTCGCGCGGGCTGGACAATTATCTGAAAGGCGCGGTCGCGCTGCACAACCTGGGCCGTGGCGAGGAACTCGTCGTCACCTACATCCAGTCAATGCCGGAAGTCAGCCGCGCCATCGGCGAGGACGTGCTGCCCGACGTGGTCAACTTCCTGCTGGGCATGGCGTCCAAAACATCCGGCCACGTGCTGACGCTGATCGTCGGCACCGCGCCGCTCGCCGCCCAGCGCCTGGGCGACGAAAATCTGTTCCGTGCCTACCTCAATGTGCTGGAGATCATGCTCGCGCAAGCGCCGCGCGGCCTGCGGCCGATGCTGGAAAACCTCGACCGGCTGTTGACCCAGCTCACCCTGGGGGGCTTGCGGCGTTGGGTGCAATGGGGCGCGCAGGCCTACAAGGCGGATTTCGACGGACAGGTGGGCTACTTTTCCCTGAGCACCCCGGATGCCATGAGCGTGCTGCAGCAGCAGCGCAAGGGCACGCTGTTCGTCGACGTGCAGCGACGGCTGAATATCTACCTGCGCGCCATGTGGGGCCGCGATTTCTTCCTGCGCCCGACTTCCGGCGACTATGAAAGTCGCGAGGGCCTGAAGCCCTATATCGAACACTACGTCATCCATATTGCCGACGCGTTCGACGACTACAAGCCTTTCGGCGACGACACGCCGGACGAATTGAAGATTTCCGGCCTGGAAATCTATCGTGCCGCGGCCAATCACTGCGCCGCGCATCTGGTCCACACCGGGGCGCCGCTGTCGATGCAGATGCTCAACACCACGCAGATGGCGATCATCGAGGCGATCGAGGACGCCCGCGTGGAAGCGCTCGCCTGCCGTGACTTCCCCAACATGCGCGCTTCCTGGCTGGCGTTGCATCCTCCGCTCGATACCAGCGAACCGAAAACAGTGGGCGATTTACTCAATCGCCTGGCGCGCGCACTGCTCGACCTGAACTCGACCGACCCTCATCCGTGGGTGCAGGAAGGCGTCCAACTGTTTCGCGCCGAAGCCGATCTTTCCAGCAACCAGGTGAGCTGGAATATCGGCGTCGCCCTGGCGCACTCGCTGGGCCGGATCCCTCTGCCGGAATTCAACGTCCGCACCGACGTGCTGCGCGCCATCTATCGCGACGACAACCGCACCGTGTGGGAGTCGGAAGAATATGATGTCGCGGCCGCGCTGGAAGCCACCTGGGGCGGCAAGCAGACGCGCAAAAAAGTCAGCCTGATGGAGATGGTCAACGAGGTCAACAACGAGTATGCGGGTGACGACGCCGAAGAAATCTGGGTGCTTGAAACGCCGTTCTACCTCGATCAGGAAGGCGTGACCATCAACGAGCTGGAAGGCAAGCCGCCGGTTTCCGACCCTTATCATTACAACGAGTGGGATTACCAGATCCAGCTCGAACGGCCGAGCTGGGCCACCGTGCTGGAGCGCCGTCCCCCGCTGGGCGAGCTTGAACTCATTGAAAAGATCGTCGCCGACAACAAGCCGGTGATCTCGCGTCTGAAGTACCTGATCGAATCCATGATCCCGCAGGCGATGCAGCGCATCCGGCGGGTGGAGGACGGCGACGAGCTCGACATCAACGCAGCCATCCGCGCGATGATCGAGATTCGCATGGGGCAGCAGCCCGACACTCGCATCATGATGCGACACAAGCGCAACGTGCGCGATCTCGCGGTGATGGTGCTGCTCGATATGTCGGAGTCGTCCAACGACAAGGTGCGCGGTCATGACTACAGCATCATGGACCTGACGCGCGCCGCGACGGTGCTGTTGTCCGATGCGCTCGACCGTATCGGCGACCCCTTTGCATTGCACGGCTTCTGTTCCGACGGCCGCCACGATGTCCATTACTACCGCTTCAAGGATTTCGACCAGCCCTACAACGACCTGGTGAAAGCGCGTCTGGCCGGGCTGAAAGGCTCGTACTCCACCCGCATGGGCGCCGCGTTGCGCCATGCCGGTGCGCAGCTCAAGCTGCAGCCGAAGAACAAGAAAATCCTCTTCATCATCACCGACGGCGAACCCGCCGACAACGATGTGCGCGATCCGCAGTACCTGCGCTTCGACACCAAGCGCGCGGTGGAAGAG
>JAJYXA010000422.1 GCA_021791235.1 Pseudomonadota bacterium | reverse complement strand
AATCAATATCGCGCTGGCAGAAACCTTGGCCCGCAAAAACCCCGCCGAATTCGTCGCCGCCGCGCGTGCCACCATGGCCGGCCAGACCTTGCGCGATCAGGCCATAGCGCTGGCGCGGGCCGGCGTGACCTCGCTGGCCGAGGCGATGCGCGCCAGTGCCCAGGACGAGACAAGCTGATGCTGCGCTTTGCCTATACCGGCCGCACCCAGAGCGGCGAAAAGGCCCAGGGCATCCTGGAGGCGGACAATGCGGCAGCCTGTGCGAGCAGCCTGCTGAAAAACGGCATTTCACCCGTCTCCATCCAGGAAACCAGCCAATCCGAGCGCCGCGGCGCGAAGCCGAAAAGCCTGAGCCTCTTCGAGCCCACCGTGCAGGCCATCGACGTGCAGTTGTTCTCGCGCCAGCTCTATACCCTGATGCGCGCCGGCGTGCCCATCCTGCGCTCGCTGACGGGCCTCCTCGAGTCGACCACCAACGCCGCCTTTGCCCGGGTGATCACGTCCCTGAAGGAATCGCTCGAGGCCGGACGCGACCTGTCGACGGCGATGCGCCAGCATCCCGCGGTCTTTTCCCCCTTTTATGTCGCGATGGTTCGGGTGGGGGAGGCGACCGGACGCCTGGATGAAATCTTCCTGCGGATGTTCGAGCACCTGGAGTTCGAACGCGAGACGCGGGCCCGTATCAAGGAGGCACTGCGTTACCCGACCTTCGTGCTCATCGCCATGGTGGTCGCGATCGCCGTCATCAATGTGTTCGTCATCCCGGCGTTCGCCAAGGTCTATGCCGGTCTCGGCGCCGAGTTGCCGCTGATGACGCGGATCCTCATCGAGACCTCGCGCCTGACCATTGCCTATGGCTGGCTCATGCTGGCAGGGCTGGTGCTGGCCATCTTCGGATTCCGCCTGTGGCGCGCCACACCCGCCGGGCGTCTGGTATGGGATCGCTTCAAGCTCAGGCTGCCGCTCACCGGTTCGATCGTGCTGCGCAGCACGCTGGCCCGGTTCGCGCGCACGCTCGCGCTGTCGCTCAAAAGCGGCATTCCCGCGGCGCAGGCGCTCTCGGTGGTGGCCGAAGTCACCGACAACGCCTGGATCGCCTCGCGCGTCGAGCAGATGCGCAACGGCATCGAGCGCGGCGAATCGGTCCTGCGCACCGCGCAAAACGCGGCCGTATTCAACCCGGTGGTGCTGCAGATGATCGCCGTCGGCGAGGAAACCGGCAGCATCGACGAGCTCATGCAGGAAGTCGCCGGCATGTACGAACGCGAGGTGGACTACGAAATCAAGACCCTGGCCGCCCGCATCGAACCGCTGATCATCGTCGCCCTGGGCGGCGTCGTGCTGGTGCTGGCGCTCGGCGTGTTCCTGCCGATGTGGGACCTGGCCAGCGTGGCGATCAAGTGAGGTTTTGATCGTAATTTCATGTTTTTATTCAAGTCCTGGCCATAGAGCGCCGAAATAGGTCCTGTGGCTGCCACAAATGGGCAGCGCTTGAGACAAACGCATTCAAATAAGCAGGAGAACACAATGAAAACCCTGAAGGACATGAAAACCAGGCAGCGCGGCTTCACCATGATCGAACTCATCGTCGTCATCGTCATCCTCGGTATCCTGGCGGCGGTGGCGTTGCCGCGTTTCACCAACATCCAGCGCGATGCGCGCATCGCCAAGCTGAATGCGGCGCGCGGCGCGGTGCAGGCGGCAGCAGGAATGCTTCATGGCGCGGTGCTGGTTCGCGGCGGAGTGCAGGATGCGGCGAACTGCCCGGGTACCGCGGTTCGCGCGAACAACCTGCTGGGCGCGAACGGGACGGTCTGTACCGAGAACGGAATCATCGACATGGTCAACGGCTATCCCGCCGCCACCCTGGCTGGAATTGTCAACGCTAGCGGCCTGACTACTGTCATGAACCCTTCCGCTGCACAGCTTGCTGCTGAGGGCTATCAAACCAATGGCGCCGGGCCGATTGATATTCGCGTGATGGGTGGCACCAATCCCGCCACCTGTTTCTTCCGGTATACCGCAGCGGCTGCCAATGCCGCGCCTCAGATAGGCTCCCCCGCTTCTGCCAATGCCACCGGCGACACTGCGGGCTGCTAATCCTGTGCAATGAGTGCATTAAGTGCCATTAGAAACCGCCGCTTATGCGGCGGTTTTACCATGGTGGAATTGATCCTGGTGATCGTCATCGCCGGCATCCTCGCGACTGTGGCGGTGCCGCGCCTGGTCGGGCGCAACGGCTTCGATACCCGCGGCTTTGCCGACCAGCTCGCCGCCACGGTGCGTTTTGCGCAGAAACTTGCCGTCGCCCAGCGACGCGATGTCTACGTACAACTGACTGCGAACGATGCCACGCTCTGCTATGACGCGGCCTGCGCCGCTCCGGCACCCGGGCCGGGCGGCGAAAAACCCTACACCGTCAGCGCGCCGAACGGGGTGGCGATCGCCCCCCCCCTCGCGGTGCTGGCGTTTGACCGGGGTGGGCGCCCCCAAACCGCTGCGCTGCTGGATATCCAGGCCCAGCTCGATATCCAGGTCAACGGCAGTGGCACGCACCACGTGTTCGTCGAACGGGAAACCGGCTATGTCCACTGATGAACGCGGCCTCAGCCTGATCGAACTGCTGGTGTTCATCGTGGTGGTGGGCATCGCGGTGACCGGGGTGTTGTCGGTCTACAGCCTGAACGCGCGGGCCAGCGCCGACCCGGTGGTGCAGAAACAGGCGCTCGCCATCGCCGAATCGCTGATCGAGGAAGTGCTGGCCAAGCCTTATACCTATTGCGATCCAGACGATGCCAATGTGGAGACGGCAGCCAACGTCGGTGCATGCGCGATTCCTGAAGGTATCGGGCCTGAGGTCGCTCAAGGTGAGTCGCGCTATGCCAACCTCACGCCTTTCGACAACGTCAACGACTACAACGGTTTTTCCATGGCCGGCATCGTCGACCTCAACGGCAATGCCGTCGCGGGGCTGGGGGGCTACACCGTGACCGTCCAGGTGCAGCCGGCCGGCGCCTTCAACGGCATTCCCGCCGGCGAAACCCTGCTCGTCACCGTGACCGTCACCGCTCCCGGCAACCAGGGCGTCAGCCTTTCCGGCTATCGCACGCGTTATGCGCCCAACCTTTAACACCGCCGGCTTTACCCTGATCGAGATGATCATCGTCATCGCGATCACCGCCATCATCGGTTCGATGGTGGCGCTGTTCCTGCGCGCGCCGCTGGACAGCTATGTCGCCCAGGACCGCCGCGCACGCCTCGCCGACACGGCCAACACCGCGTTGCGCCGCATGGGGCGCGACATCCGGCTGGCGCTGCCGAACAGCGTGCGGGTCGCCCCGGTGGGTAGCGTGGTCTATCTGGAATTTCTCGGCACCCGTAGCGGCGGACGCTATCG
>JAJYXA010000223.1 GCA_021791235.1 Pseudomonadota bacterium | reverse complement strand
ACGCCAAGCACCACCACTGCATCTTCTGCGCGCTGATCGACGAGGCGCTGACCTTCGAGGCGACCATCTACGACCGCACCTCGGGCGCGGTGCGGCGCAAGATCAACGTCGGCCAGTACGTGGTCGAGCGCGGCGAGAAGTTCATCGCCATCAAGCCGTTCGCCAGCCGCTACGAATGGGAGGTGCACATCCTGCCGCTGGCGCACCAGGCCGATTTTCTCGACGTGCGCGGCGAGGACCTGGACGACCTGGCGCGGGTGATGAAGCGCACCATGGCACGGCTGGATGCCGTCATTGGCGGTGCGCAATACAACTTCTTCCTCCACTCCGTGCCGCACGACGCCCAGCGGAGCGCGCACGCGCCGAGCTACCACTGGCACCTGGAGATCTGCCCGCGTACGTCCATTCCGACCGGATTCGAACTGGGCTCCGGACTGTTCGTCAACACGATCAATCCGGAACAGGCGGCCGAGCGTCTGCGTGCAGTGGAATTGTAGAAAATGCCATAGGTTAAAATGACCAGCTTTTAATCGGCCCAAAGCAATCCATGGTGGCAGTCAAAGAATCCGATCCGCGGGCTATGCCGGCCAGCCAGGGCAGTTCGCATGTCGATCGCCTGAACGCGCTGTGGAAACTGTCGGTGCAGGGCGGACTCTCCGATCCCGAGCGCATCCGCGCCATGCTGGACATGGCGGCCCAGGTGCTGGACATGGATCTGGTGGTGCTCGGCGAGTTCGGCGAGCACTACATCGCACGCTACGTCAGCGATCGCCTGGGCGTGTTTCCGGAAGGGACGGTACTCCCGGTGGAAGCGGCACTCTGCCACGTCGTCCACCAGAGCAGGACGCCCTGCCACATCGAGGACCTGGCGGCGCACCCCCTGCATGCCCAGGATGCGCTGGTGACGGAACTGGGGATGCGCACCTATTCCGGCATCCCGGTGTCGGCCGGCGACGAGGCCCGCTGGGTGCTGGCTTTCCTGCGCAGGCGCAGCGAAGCGCCGCCCGATGCGGTCGACATCGCTTACATGGACCTCATTGCCGACTGGCTCGGCAATGCCCTGCATCAATCCGCACAAAAAGACCTGCTGCAACACATCGCGCTGACCGATCCGCTGACTGGCCTGCCCAACCGGCGCGCGGCCGAGGAACGCCTGCAAAAGGAAAAAGCGCGCACGCCGCGGGACGGTCGTGGCTTTGCGCTGGCGCTGGTCGACCTCGACCACTTCAAGACGGTGAATGACCGTTACGGCCACGCCGTGGGCGACGAGGTGCTCAAGGCCGTGGCACGCCGTTTCGAATCCGGGCTGCGCGAAGGCGACTGGGTGGCGCGCTGGGGCGGGGAGGAATTCCTGTTCGTGCTGCATGGAAGCACCGTGGAAGAGGCCGCCAGCATTATGGAGCGGCTGGCCGGCCAGGCCCGTGCGACGCCCGTCCAGACCAGCGTGGGCGCCATTTCACTGAGTTTCTCGGCAGGCGTGGCAGCCTTCGGCACGAACGACAGCGAGATCCTGCCCATGCTGGAGGATATCGACACGGCTTTGTATCGGGCCAAGGCAGAGGGGCGCGACCAGGTCCAGGTGGCGGTGCCAACGCATGTCCAGTGGAACAGCGCGCTGCTGCGGCAGGCCCTGGCGGAAAACAGGATCCGCCAAGCCTCGCAGGTCATCGTCGATCTGCAGAGCGGGCATGCCGTCGCCGACGAGGCGCTGGCACGCATCGAAACCGCCACCGGCGACATCGTCGAGGCCAAGGACTTCGTCGACATGGCAGAAGGCCTGGGCCTGATGGCCGAAATCGACCGCCAGGTGATCCGTGACGTGATGCAGCGCTGCGTGGTCCGCATGGATCAAGGGGGGGCGACCGATTTTGCCCATTTCGTGAACGTGTCGCCGCAGTTTCTGGCGCGGCGCGACCTGGTCGAGGAAATGCTCGAGAACGCCATGGGCTATTGTCAGACCTGCAACGTGATGCTGGGGCCGGTCAAGCCCATCGTGCTGGAGCTGACCGAACGCCAGCGCATCGTCAGCCTGACCAAGCTGCGTGCCGATCTGCAGCCCTTCATCGACTTCGGCTTCCGTCTGGCGCTGGACGATTTCGGCAGCGGCTATTCGTCCTACCTTTATCTGGCGCACCTGCCGGTCAGCTTCCTCAAGATCGAAGGCTGGCTGGTGTCGAACATGCGCCAGGACCGCAAGGTGGCGGGCATCGTCGAGAGCCTGGCGAGCTTTGCCCGCAAGGAAGGCGTGCTGACCGTGGCCGAGCATGTCGAGGACGCGGAAACCGCGCGCATGCTGGCTGACATGGGCGTGGATTACGGGCAGGGATGGCATTTTGGAAGGCCGCAACTGGCTGGATCATGAACTAGAATGAGAGCCCGAATCGAACAAGAACAGAGGCTCACCATGCATAGCGAGCCACCCTTCCATGCAGGCCTTTTTGAATGCTGTTGCGGGTGGGGATACGCCGTGAATGCGCTGCATTTGCCCGACGTTTGGAGAATGACGGTTGTTTGACCGGCACGAGGGCGGCGAGCGCGTCATTCTGGTGGCGATCGATTTCGGCACGCCTGACTTTGCCGAAAGCGTGGCCGAACTGCGTCTGCTGGCGACCGGCGCGGGGCTCGAGATCCTCGGCGAGGTGCAGGGCAAGCGCAGCCGCCCCGACGCAGCCCTGTTCGTGGGAAGCGGTAAGGCCGACGAGATCGCCGCGCTGGTCGCGGCCACCGAAGCCGATGTCGTCATCTTCAACCACGAACTGTCGCCCGCGCAGGAGCGCAACCTGGAGCGCCGCCTGCACTGCCGGGTGATCGACCGCACCACCCTGATCCTGGATATCTTTGCCCGCCGGGCGCACAGCGCCGAGGGCAAGCTGCAGGTCGAACTGGCGCAGCTGCAGCATCTGTCGACCCGTCTGGTGCGCGGCTGGACCCACCTCGAGCGCCAGCGCGGCGGGGTCGGCATGCGCGGCCCGGGCGAGAAGCAATTGGAAACCGACCGTCGCCTGATCGGGATACGGGTCAAGGCGCTGCGCGACCGGCTGGCGAAACTGGGCAAGCAACGCCGCACCCAGCGGCGTTCGCGCGCGCGCCAGCATGTGCTGTCGGTGGCGCTGGTCGGCTATACCAACGCCGGAAAATCCACGCTGTTCAATGCGCTGACGCGCGCCGGCGCCTACGCGGCCGACCAGCTGTTCGCCACGCTGGACACCACCACGCGCAAGATCTACCTGCCTCGCCTGGCTGAATCAGCCGGCGATGAGCCGGCGAGCGGCGAAGTGGTGCTGTCGGACACGGTCGGCTTCATCACCCGCCTGCCGCACGACCTGGTGGCGGCTTTCCGTGCCACGCTGGAAGCCACGGCGGAAGCCGATCTGCTGCTGCACGTGATCGATTCAGCCAGCCCCGGGC
>JAJYXA010000064.1 GCA_021791235.1 Pseudomonadota bacterium | reverse complement strand
GCGGCCCACCAGCACCGCCACCAGCGAGGCCAGCAGGGTGGCGAAGATGCCCAGCACCAGCATCAGGTTGCGCGTGGCCTGATAGGCGGAGAAGGTTTTGGCTAGCGCGGTTTCGTTGTCCTTGCGCTGCAGGTTGGTCATGTTGTCGAGGGCCTCGACCAGACGGTTCTGCAGGGGGATGGCCTCTTTTTGCAGCAGCGTCAGCGCACCGTAATTATTCTCGTCGAGCGCCGCTTCGACCACATCGAACATGACCGGCTGATTGCTTACCGTGATGGCGTCCAGTTCAGCCATCAGCTTTTTTTCCTCCGGCGTCTTCAGCATCGCGATCAGTTGGGCGCGGTCCTTGGCGTAACGTCCACCATATTCCTGGAACTGCAGGAAGAGCGCGTCCTTCTCCCAGGGATCGATGGAGACCACGATGTTGTGCATCAGCATCGCGCGGTCGCGCAGGGTGTCGCGCATGTGCGAGGCCAATCGCGTCTTGACGTTGTTGACCGAGACCACGTTGGCGAGCTCGGCATTGAGATAGGCCATCTGGGTGACGCCCAGACCGATCACGGCCAGCATCAGCAACAGGGCTGCGCTGAAGCCCAGCCCTATATTGAACAGCAGGCCGCGGAGTGGGGAAGGCAGCATGGTCGACGTTCGGTCGGGACGAGACGCCGCCATGTGTCGGGCTTCAGAGGGATTCAACGAACTACTCGAAGGAGGCAAGCGTGGACGGGCGTGTCTCCGGCATGGCGACGCGCCGCGCACCGTCGAACCGCTCCTGCCAGTACCGGTCGCTGAGCCTGGAGATCATGACCGAGCCGGTATGGCTGCTCGCGGCATGCACGAAACGGTCGTCGCCCAGATAGATGCCGACGTGGGAGAACGCGTGGCTGAGGGTATTGAAGAAAACCAGGTCGCCAGGCTGGAGGGCGGATTGATCGAGCGGCTGCGTCGCTTCGCTGATCGCCTGGCTGTCGTGTGGCAGCTTGATTCCCGCGATCTGCCGGAAGACGTGGTCGACGAAGCCGCTGCAATCGAGTCCGGTGTCGGGCGAGGTGCCGCCCAGCCGATACGGGCTGCCGACCAGGCTGACGGCATACATGGAAATGTCGTCGGACGGCGCGGCCTGCGCGGGCTGCGCGAGCAGAACGGCCAGCACGGACAACAGCAGGACGGGCTTCATCGAATGGCAATCTGCTCTATAGTTGAAATGAAAGTACGGCCAAATGTGGCGAATCTTGAACCCTGAGGACTGCACCATGAATGACGCCAACACACCCGCTTCAAGCGAAACAAGTATCCCCGATAATACCCAGCTCGTGCAATTGCACGACGAAGCCGCGGCGGCCGTGTCCGCGCCCGACCTGCACGAACGCGTACGCGAGTTGACTGCGCGCGTGCTGCACGAACGGCGGATGGCGCTGAATGACATACGTGAGTTGGTTGCCGCCATTTCATCCGGGGTGGGCAGCGGCCTGACCGCGCGGGGTGGCGAGATGAAAGACGGGCTCAAGCAGGCAATTGGCGGCCTCGATGAGGCTGTCGGCAGCGCCGCACAGGCGGCTTCCTATACCCTGCGGGAGGCGGCCACCCAGGGAAAAGCCTTCAAGGACAATGAACTGAAGGCCAGTCTGGAGCAGCTTCGTGACCTGGAGGCTCAGATTGTCGACGCCCTGAAGCAGACCGCCAGCCAGTCGGGCGGCAAGCTTAGGGAAGAACTCGGCTATCTGATCGATCACATGAAGCACAGTGGCACCCGCACCGGCGAACAGGTGCGCGAAGCGCTTCGACAACTGGCGAGCGGCGTGAAGGCCAGCAGCGATGCGGGACGAGCCGGTCTGAGCGAGTCGGCCAGCACGGCCACCGAGCGCCTGTCCCAGGTGGCAAGCGGCATCCTGGAAGCGCTGTCCGATTCACTCAAGCGGCAGAGCGAACGCCTGCGTTCCTGATCATGCACATCTCCCCGGCAGCGGACATGCTACCGGGGCGCCGCTTGGGCTAGACTCTCGGCATTACTGATTCCAAGAACCAACGATGCTCTGGGAAACCATTTCGGTCGTGCGCGACCTGCCGCGATTGCATGAAATCGCCTCGGTGATGATTCGGTATGGTGGGGGCGACCTGGTGCGCGTCCTGGGCATCAGCGGCGCGCTGGAGCGCGCCGGCCGGGTTCTGCACTGGCACAGTGCCAGCGAGATCAGTCAGCTTGAGGCCTCCGTACGCGTTCGCCGCGCGTTGGAAGAACTGGGCCCGACCTTCGTCAAGCTGGGGCAGGTGCTGGCGACGCGGGTGGACATGTTTCCGCCGCACTGGATCGCCGAATTCGAAAAGCTGCACAGCCACGTGCCGGCGGTGCCCTACGAGCGACTGCACCCTGATCTGGTGGCGGCTATCGGGGGCGAGCCCGACGCGGTGTTTGCCGAATTCGACCCGGTTCCGCTGGCGGCGGCGTCCATTGCGCAGGTGCATCGCGCCACCCTCAAGGACGGTACGCGGGTCGTCGTCAAGATCCGCCGCCCCGGCATCGAGGGCGTGATCCAGGCTGATCTGCGCATCATGGAACACGCCGCCAAACTGCTGGAAAGCGAAGTGCCCGATTCGCGCCGCTACGACCCGGTGCAAATCGTTTCGCAGTTCCGCCGTTCGCTGAATCGCGAACTCGACCTGGCGAAAGAGGCGCGCAACATCGATCAGTTTGCCCGCCATTTTGCCGACGAGCCGCTGGTGGATATTCCCAAGGTGTACTGGGAATTCACCAACGAGCGCGTCAACGTGCAGGAAGAAATCGTCGGGATGGCAGGCGTCTCCCCCGACAAGCTCCGCGCGCATGGGCTCGATCCCAAGCTGCTGGCGGCGCGGGGTGCCGATGCCGTGCTGCGCATGGTGCTGGAACACGGCTATTTTCATGCTGACCCCCATCCCGGCAATGTGTTGTTCCTGCCCGACAACCGTATCGGCATGATCGATTTCGGGATGGTGGGGATACTGACCGACCCCCGCCGCAATCAGATCGTCGACCTGCTGCACGCCCTGACGCGCAAGGACGAGCAGGGCCTGCTGCAGGTGCTGCTCGACTGGAGCGGCGAGTCGGTGGGCGATGAAGACCGCCTGGCCTACGACCTGGCGGAACTGCTGCAAAGTTATGACGACCTGCAACTCAAGGATGTGAAAATCGGCGGGCTGCTGAACGACATCACGGCGGTCATGCGCGACAACAATCTGGTCCTGCCGGCCGACCTGACCCTGCTGTTCAAGACGCTGATCACGCTGGAAGGCCTGGGCCAGCAGCTCGATCCGGAATTCCACATGATCGACCATGTGACGCCCTTCGTGGAACGCGTCATCCAGCAGCGGTACACGCCGCAGGCCTTGCTCGCGCGCGGGCGCAAGAGCGTGCGCGAGACGCTGGAGGTGCTGGCCGAC
>JAJYXA010000207.1 GCA_021791235.1 Pseudomonadota bacterium | reverse complement strand
GGAGGCGGTGCGCCTGTTCGGCTACGACAACATTCCCGCGCAGCCGCCGGCCGCGCCGTCGCGCATGCTGCCGCAGGATGAGACCGTGCTGTCCGACGACAGCCTGCGCCAGATGCTGGTCGACCTGGATTATCAGGAAGTCATCACCTACAGTTTTGTCGACCCGGCGTGGGAAGCGGCGCTCGATGCCGAGGCGCGGCCGCTGCAGTTGGCCAACCCCATCGCCAGCCAGCTGTCGGCGATGCGCACCACCCTGTGGAGCGGGCTGATCGAGACGCTGCGTCACAACCTCAACCGCCAGCAGGAACGGGTGCGCATTTTCGAGCTGGGACGGGTATATACGTCGCAGGCCGAGCAGCCGATGAAGCTGGGCGGCCTGGCTTATGGCGACGTGCTGCCCGAACAATGGGGCGTGCCGTCGCGCCGCGTCGATTTCTTCGACCTCAAGGGCGACCTCGAGCGCTTGTTCGGCCATGCGCTCGATACGCGGCGCGGTACGCATCCTGCGCTGCATCCTGGGCAGTGCGCCGAGGTGTGGGGCAATGGTCGGGCCATCGGCTGGATCGGCGCGCTGCACCCGCGACTGGTGCAGGCATTCGACCTGCCCGCCGTGCCGGTACTGTTCGAACTCGACAGCCAGGTGCTCGTTCAGCGCGGCCTGCCGCGTCATGCGAGCCTGTCGCGTTTCCCACTGGTGCGGCGCGACCTGGCGTTTGTGCTGGATGCCCATACGCCGGCCGGTGAACTGCTGGCCGTCTTGCGTGAGGTTGCGCCGGGTCGAGTCCAGTCGATCGAGGTATTCGACGATTACCGTGGAAAAGGCGTGGCAGAAAACCAAAAAAGCCTTGCTATCCGGGTAGTTATGCAAGATACTGAACGCACATTGACGGATCAGGATGTGGAGGATGCAGTGCAGAAACTGGTCAGTGCCGCGCTTCGTCAGTGCAATGCCAGTTTGCGTGCTTAGCGCAAGAATCGAGTTGGCGCGTGCCTGACGCGATTTTTTACCAGCCATCCCAGACAAACATACAAGCATGACCACCCTCACCAAAGCTGATCTGGCCGAATTGCTGTTCGAAAAAGTGGGTCTGAACAAGCGCGAGGCCAAGGACGTCGTCGAGTCGTTTTTCGACGAAATCCGTCTGTCGCTCGAGAAGGGCGACATCGTGAAACTGTCCGGTTTCGGCAATTTCCAGTGCCGCGAAAAACCGCAGCGTCCAGGCCGCAATCCAAAAACCGGCGAAGAAATGCCGATTTCCGCGCGTCGCGTGGTGACCTTCCACGCCAGCCAGAAACTCAAGTCGCAAGTCGAAGGCGCCCAGGTTGGAACGCCCAGCACGGAGTGAACTCCCGCCGATCCCGGCCAAACGCTATTTCACCATCGGTGAAGTGTCCGAGCTGTGCGCCGTCAAGGCGCACGTGCTGCGTTACTGGGAGCAGGAATTCACCCAGCTGCGCCCGGTCAAGCGGCGCGGCAACCGGCGCTACTACCAGCACCATGAAGTCCTGCTGATCCGCCGCATCCGCGAACTGCTGTACGAAGAAGGCTTCACCATCAGCGGCGCGCGGCAGCGCCTTGAGCATGATGCCGAGGCGATTCCCGAGACAGCGCCCGCGCCAGTTGCGGCTGTACTGGATACTGGCAAACTGCGTGCCGAAATCTCGGCCATATTGAAAATATTGGGCTGACGGGCTTCCGTCGGGCGCCGCTCCTCTGTTAGAATCTCGGGCTTCGTCGGGGCGTAGCGCAGCCTGGTAGCGCACTTGCATGGGGTGCAAGGGGTCGGAAGTTCGAATCTTCTCGCCCCGACCAATAAATCAAGGAATCAGGGTCGGGTCACACCGGCCCTTTTTCTTTGCGGCGGCTGAAACCCTATTGGCGTTGCGGCATCTGCAATGCTCGGTCGAGGCGCTATCATTCATTCATTGTTTGTTCAATATCAGGAGAGAGTTATGGAACACACCTTGCCCGCACTGCCCTTCGCCATGGACGCACTCGCGCCGCACATGTCCAAGGAAACCTTCGAATACCACTACGCCAAGCACCATCAGGCCTACGTGACCAACCTCAACAACCTGATCAAGGGCACCGATTTCGAGAGCAAGTCGCTTGAGGACATCGTCAAGAGCGCGCCCGCCGGCGGCGTCTACAACAACGCTGCCCAGGTATGGAACCACACCTTCTTCTGGAACTGCCTGACGCCCAACGGCGGCGGCGCTCCTTCCGGTGCGCTGGCTGACGCCATCAACAAGAAGTGGGGCTCGCTAGACGAGTTCAAGAAGGCCTTTCAGACCAGCGCCGTGGGCAACTTCGGTTCCGGCTGGACCTGGCTGGTGAAAAAATCCGACGGCTCGGTCGACATCGTCAACATGGGTGCCGCCGGCACCCCGCTGACCACCGGCGACAAGGCCCTGCTGTGCGTCGACGTGTGGGAGCATGCCTACTACATCGACTACCGCAACCTGCGTCCCAAGTTCGTCGAGACCTTCCTCAACAACATGGTGAACTGGAAGTTTGCCGAAGCCAATTTCGCTTAAGCCCGCTTCTGGTAGGTGAATAACTGAAACCGGGGCGCAATGCCCCGGTTTTATTTTGTGTCCGCGCCGGCATCCGCCAGGCGCAGGATGTCCAGATAACCGCTGTGCATCATTGCCTGTGCTTCGCGCAGCAGGGCGTCATCTTTTTCTCCCCGCGTTTCGTCGTCATCCAGCATTCGCAGCATGCATGTCCAGCGTGCGCGCTGGTTTGCCACTGTCATGGGGGCGGTCAGGCCCTGGCGCCTCAGTTCGGCGGCGCGGCTGACGAGGCGGAAGCGGGCCGCTTCCAGTTGCGGCGGCAGCGGCAGTGACAGGTCGAAGCTGACGTCCAGCCGGTAGGCTTCGTCGGGCACGGTGGGCGGCTGCGACGGCGGCCGCCACGACAGTTCGTCGGGGCCGGGTGGCGCGCTGCGTTCGGGGTCGAGCGGGAATTTGTAGTAGCCCCATTTGGCGCCCATCCAGCATTCGAGCAGCACGCGGTCGTCGTCGACGGTGCACAGCTCGCCGCCTGGTGCGGCGAGTTCGGCATCGCCGGGCAGCGGGCCGTAGGCGCGGGGATCCTGTTTCCACTTTGAGAAGTCGCGATTGGGCGGGGTGCCGTAGTCGGCTTCGAGCGCACGCCAGATGGCGATGAAGACGCGGTAGTCGCGCTGGTAGTCCGGGTTGCGGCGCAGGAATTCCCATGCCCACTGATCGCGCGTCAGCGTAGCGCAATAGGCGTAGGCATCGTCATCCATGTCAGGTCAGATCGGCAGGAACACCATGCTGGTGAGGTTGACGACGCCGAAGCGGATCGCGCGGTTGCTCTTGTCCTCGATGATCCTGGCCAGCGTGTCCTGATTGCCGATGAGCTTGCCGAATTCGCGCTCGAAGCTGAGA
>JAJYXA010000455.1 GCA_021791235.1 Pseudomonadota bacterium | reverse complement strand
GCAGTGCGGTCAGCGCCATGATCGGCAGGCAGACCACCAGCATGGCTGCGCTGACCACCAGATCGAACAGGCGTTTGACGGTGTCGCGCACGATGCCCTGGTGAAAGCCTTCGGCCAGGATCATCCAGCTGGCGTTCATCGAATCGAGCTGCAAATGGCCGTTTTCGCGCTCGAAAAAGCTCGACAGTTCGAGAATGCGGATGCCGCGCAGCTTGCATGCGAGCAGGTCCTGCACCGGCATGCCGCCGCTGCGGCGGTCGCGCACGGCGAGGACGATTTCGCTGATTTGCAGGCGCTGAACCAGTTCGGGCAGGGGTTCCCCGGTGTCGAGAATGCGGGCATGGTCGACGAAATGGTGACTGCCGCCCAGCGGCAGATAGCCGATCACCTGAACGTTGCTGGCATTGCCGCGCTTGGCCAGCAGCGATTCGATGTGGGCGGCGCGGCTGCCGGTTCCGATCACCAGCGCACGGGTTTTGAGCGCACCCGCACGCGCCCAGCGGATGAACAGGGCGCGGCTTGCCAGGATGCCCAGCAGCGCCAAGCCGAACGACAGCAGGAAGGCGCCCCGCCCGACCAGCAGGTCGGGGAAGAAATAAAACAGCAGGCTCATCGTCACCAGACCCAGCCCGAAGCTCAGGCCGAGGCGCTGCAACAGCGCGCGCACGCCACCCCGCAATTCCAGATCGTAGAGGCCGCTGGCGGTCATCAGGCCGAGCATGACGACGGTGAAGGCCAGGGCCTTGGGCAGCAGCGGAGTGAGGTCGTCCGGGATCGCGCCGCCGCCGAGGAAACGCGCACTGACGCCCGCATAGACGGCGCCGCCGAGGATCAGCGACTCGATCAGCACCAGCAGCAATAAATTGAGGGGCACGTAGTGCCGGAAAAATCGGATCACGGCCGTTTATTCATCGGAAAGCATGACCAGGTCAGTCAGCATCTTCCGTGCCAGGGCGGGTTGCAATGACAAGCGTCAAACCAGGGCCCGTGCCTGGGGCAGGCGCACGCGCCGCGGGTTGCCGTCGGCCTGCAGGCGCTTCATGCTGCGCAGTTCGGCGGACGGATAGACGGTCACTTCGACTGTTGCGCGCGGATCGTCGATGACAAAACGGGGGTAGACCCGCCCGGGTGCGTCCGCTGCGCGATGTTCGGCGGCCTGGTAAGGCGTGTTCAGCGCAATCAGCAGGAATTCGACGTCCTTTTGCAGATCGCTGAAGAGCTGCAGGGTGATGCCGGCATGACGCCCGGCCGTGCCGTTCAGCACCGGTCCGGTCAGGTGGGGATCGAAATCGGCCAGCCGTTCCATGTATTCGATGGCAACCTGCCGCAGCAGCGCCAGTTGCGCGCGGGTTTCGTCGGCCTGATAGAGCGCCTGATAACTGCGCAGCGCTTCCTCGATCTGCTGGTTGTCGGGCAGGTTGCCGCTGTCGGGCGCACCCAGCTGGCGTGCCGCCTTGCGCTTGGCGCTGCCGTAATCGAGGCTGCCGTCTTCGGCCAGCAGGCGCGCCGCTGCGTGCGCAATGCGGCGGCGCATGTCCTGATGTTTCATCCTGAATTCCTCACCACGGAGAGATGTCCCTGCGGGACATCTCTCCGTGCCTCCGTGGTTTCAATGCGGTTTTTGGGTTCATGGCAGCGTTCCGGGATCAGGGGCGCTGGGCATCTCGCCCGGATCGGCTTCCCAGCTTGCCGCGTGGGCATCGGGCGGGGGGAATTCCTGGTAAAAATATTCCTCCATGCCGACGTTGGTGTCGCCCAGCAGGCCGTCCAGCAGGCCGCCCAGCACGGTGTCGGGCAGGCGGGCGCCGGTGGACGGGTCGATTCGTACGGAAATGATGCCCGGGGGCATGGCCCAGCCCTTCTGTGGCACGCCTTTGAGCGCGGCACCCATGAAGCGCATCCAGATCGGCAGCGCCGATTGCGCGCCCGTCTCGTTGCGCCCCATCGAGCGCGGCTGGTCGTAGCCCATCCAGGCGATCGCCACCAGGCCGGGGTTGTAACCGGCGAACCAGGTGTCGCGCGCATCGTTGGTGGTGCCGGTCTTGCCGGCAAGGTCGCTGCGTCCCAACTGGCCCGCGCGCGCGGCGGTGCCGTAGCGCACCACGTCCTGCATCATGGTGGTCATCAGCCAGGCGTTGCGCGGGTCGATCACGCGCGGCGCGTTGGCGCCGGCCTGTTGCGGACTGGCCTGCATCAGCAGGCGTCCGTCCTTGTCGTACACCTTGTCGATCAGATAGGGCTTGACGCTGAAGCCGCCGTTGGCGAACACGCCATAGGCCGCCGCCATCTGCAGCGGGGTGACGCTGCCCGCGCCC
The DNA here is from genome assembly GCA_021791235.1 of Pseudomonadota bacterium. Next base: position 1,109 of record JAJYXA010000455.1, on the reverse strand, counting down.
AGCGCCATGGTGAGATAGGGCGGGTGGCGCGCCGGATCGAAGCCGAAGCGGCGGATGTAGTCGCGCGCGTAATACGGGCCGATTCCCTGCAGGATGCGGATCGACACCAGGTTGAGCGACCTGGTCAGCGCCGTGCGCATGCGCACCGGGCCGCTGGTGCTGCCGTCGTAGTTCTGCGGCTCCCAGGCGGTCCCGCCGGCCTCTTCGGCGGTCAGCGAGAGCGGCGCGTCTTCGATGACGGTGGCCGGGGTATAGCCTTTTTCCAGCGCGGCCGAATAGATGAACGGCTTGAAGCTGGACCCCGGCTGGCGCCAGGCTTGCGTCACGCGGTTGAACTTGTTGCGGTTGAAGTCGAAGCCGCCGACCAGCGCGGTGATGGCGCCGTCATTCGGGTTCAGGGCAACGAGCGCGGCTTCGACCTCGGGCAACTGGGTCAGCCGCCAGCGAGGCGGGTTGCCCGCCGCCTGGACGCGCACCACCGCGCCGGGGGCGAGCTGCCGCCCCTTTTTGCCGGCGACCCAGTTGGCCACCCACTTGAGAGAGTTGCCGGTGATCTCCGCCACCTTGCCATCCTGCAATTGCGCGCGGATCAGCTTGGGGGTGGCACTCACGACCACCGCCGGCCGCATGTCGCTGACCGGCGCGAGATCCTCCAGTGCGCTGGCGATCGCCGCTTCGCGCTGCGCCCTGTCGGCAGGCAGGCTGATCTGTTTTTCCGGTCCGCGATAACCGTAGCGCTGGTCGTAATCGGCAATGCCCTGCCACACCGCGAGATTGGCCGCAGCCTGCTGGGCGCGTCGCAGGGTGGTGACGGCCTTGTAGCCCGAGCTGTAGATGGATTCGCCGTATTTCTCGAACAGCGCCTGGCGCACCATCTCGGCGGCATGGTCGGCGGGGACGTCGGTTTGCTGGCGCGCCTGACGGATCACCAGCTTCTGCCTGACGGCCGCCTGCCAGGTCGGCGGGTCGATGAACCTGAGCGTGCGCATGCGTCCCAGCACGTATTCCTGGCGTGCCTTGGCGCGCGGGAAATTGACCACCGGGTTGTAGCGCGACGGCGCCTTGGGCAGGCCCGCCAGCATGGCGAACTCGGCCAGCGACAGCTCATT
>JAJYXA010000150.1 GCA_021791235.1 Pseudomonadota bacterium | reverse complement strand
CTCGCCATCGCGGTAGCCGGCATCCGCTTCGAATTCCAGGTAATGGATCCTGAAGTGCGCTTCGACATTGCCCTCGTCCGGAATGGAATCGGTCCGTTCAGGGTAGCGTTGCAGCAGCGCGGTCCGATGCGTCCGCCAGGCGTTCAGCAGCGCGCGCCGGGCGGCGTCCCGGTCGCGGCCGGCGCCGCGGAACATGAAGTGGTGCGTGTTCATTTCCGCCACCACGAAGCCGCCAGCCGTGTCCGTTTCCATGGGGGCGCACATCACGACGAGCAGCCGATTTCCAGATCGCGCAGTTCGGCGGGCGGCGCCGCGGCGTAGCGTTCCATCCCCGGCTGCTCGTCATAGGGCCGGGCGAGCAGCTGCATCAAGGTGGCGACCTCGCTGTCGTCGCCGGCCACCGCGCGATCGATGGCGGCCTGCGCGAGGTGGTTGCGCAGCACGTAGAGCGGGTTGACCCGGTTCATGCGGGCGGCGCGGGCGTCGTCGTCGGTGTTCGACTCGGCACGCAGCCGGGCGCGATAGTCGGCGGCCCAGGCATCGAAGCCCTGATGGTCGGTGATCTCGCTGCGCAGTGCTGCGTCCGGCGCCTCGTTTCCGGTGGAGAGCCGCGCCAGCAGACGGAAGCTGCGGGTGAAGTCGCTGCGGCTGCGCTGCAGCAGGGTGAGCAGCCGGCTGACCAGTTCGGCGTCGCCCGGACGCACTTCCCGCAGCCCGAGCTTGTCCGCCCAGCGGCGCAGGGCGGCGCGCGAATACGCGGGCGCGTAGCGTTCGTAGATCGTAGTGACGATATTGGCCGCCTCGTCCTGGTCGTCCGACAGCAGCGGCAGCGCCGCCTGCAGCAGGCGCTCGCAGTTCCACTGCCCGATCAGCGGCTGGCTGTCGTAGCTGTAGCGGCCGTCGTAGTCGGAATGGTTGCAGACATGGTGCTGGCGGAAGGCATCGAGGAAGCCGAAGGGGCCGTAGTCCAGGGTGAGGCCAAGGATGGAGAAATTGTCGGTGTTCATCACGCCGTGGCAGAAGCCCACTGTCTGCCATTGCGCGATCAGCTGCGCGGTGCGTTCGACCACGTCCGCCAGCCAGCGGGCATAGCGGTCCGGTTCGCCCGCCAGGTGCGGGAAGCCTTCCGCGATCACGTGGTCGGCCAGCGGGGCGAGCCGGTCATGCTGGCCGCGGTGGGTGAAGTATTCGAACTGGCCGAAGCGGACGAAGCTGGGCGCGACGCGACAGACCACTGCGGCGGTCTCCGGCGTCTCGCGCTGCACCGGCTCGGGCGAGGCCACCAGGCTGAGGCAGCGGGCGGTGGGGATGCCCAGTGCGTGCATGGCCTCGGAGCAGAGGTACTCGCGGATCGACGAACGCAGCACGGCGCGGCCGTCTGCGCCGCGCGAGTAGGGGGTGGGCCCGGCGCCCTTGAGCTGCAGCTCCCGCCGCGCGCCGCCGGGCGTGCGGATTTCCGCGATGGTCAGCGCGCGGCCGTCGCCCAGCTGCGGCACCCAGTTGCCGAACTGGTGGCCGGCGTAGACGGACGCCAGCGGCGCATACGCCGGCCACGGGCGGTTGCCGCTCAAGATGTCGAGCAGCTCCTGGTCGCCGCGGTCGAGGCCGAGTTCCGCGGCCAGCCGGTCGTTAAAATGGACCAGGCGCGGCTGTGGCAGCGGCGTCGGCGCGACCGGCGTGTGGTAGGGGTCGCTCAGGCGGGCGTAGCGCGGTTCGATCGGAAGCTCCCAGTAAGGTTTCAGCGTCTGCGGGTCCATCGCTTCAGCGATAGCCTTCCTCGCGCAGCACGCGCTGCACGACCGGGCGCGCCCGCATGCGCTGGTAGTGGGCGCCACAGTGTTCCGGCAGTTCGATGCCGAGCTTGTCGGCCCAGAATTCGACATAGAACAGCGCGGCATCGGCGATGGAGAAACGGCCCGCGACGTAGTCCTGGCCGGCGAGCGTCGCGTTCATGATCGCGAAGCCCTGCTCGACGATTTCCCGGCCGCGCGCTTTCACTGCGTCGTGGTCGGCCGCGTTCGGCGTGAAGCTGTCGGTGATGAAGAGGCGCGCGAAGCCCTGGCCGTGCAGCGTGCCGACGACATGATCCATGGCCTCGATCACGCGCGCCTCGCCGTCCGCGTCGCCGGGCAGCAGCCCGGCTTTCGGGTGGCTGCGTGCCAGCCACCAGGCGATCGCCTGGAACTCGGTCAGCGCCGAGCCGTCGTCGCGCACCAGGGCGGGAATGGTGGCTTTCGGGTTGACCGCAAGGTAGGCCGGCTTGCGGTGGTCGCCCGCCGGCAGGTTGACGATGTGGGCTTCGAACGGCAGCTCGAGTTCCTCCAGCAGGATGTGGATGCCGGTGGAGCAGGAGCCGGGCGTCATGTAGAACTTCATGGGCATGATTGGATTTCCATTACCTATACAAACCCCGTTCGGGCTGAGCTTGTCGAAGCCTGTGCCCACTTGGACATGCCCTTCGACAAGCTCAGGGCGAACGGTGATTGAGGACCTGATCGGCGCGCGTTTCTTCCTGGGGCGTGAAATGCGTGTTAACACGCCCTAGTCGTCTTCCATCGACGGCAGCAGGATCACTTCGTCCGGCACGCCGTTGCCGTTTTCCTCGAAATCGAGGCCGCCGACGAGCGAATAGCCGGCATCGCCCTCGATCAGCACCACGGCCTGCGCCGGCATCTGCTGCAGCGCGGCGATCAGCTGTCCCACCGTCATGCGGCTTGACCCGGCGCGAGGCGGATGTCGACGTCGCGTGCCAGCCAGCCCAGCGTCACCGCGCGGAAGGCCTTGTCGTCCGCCGCGTCCCAGACCACGCACAGCAGGGCTTCGTCCTTGGTCAGGAGCTCGTCCTTTGCCATTTTTTCGTAGGCCGCCGCACAGGCCAGCGGGTCGGCGCCGTGCTGCTGGAATACCTCGCGCGCGGCGTTGAGGCCGGCGGCGATTTCCTCGGGCGAGGCGAGCGGGACATGGGTGCCTTCGATCTTGAGCGGGATGGGCATGGCGACTCCTGATGCGTGTTCAAGCGGGAACGGGTTGCACGGTCCGGTCCTGTTCCATGGCGCGGAATACCGAGCAGCGCCGGAAAGCCTCGGCAGCGGGTTTGATCTGTTTCTGGCTGCAATACTTGGCCGTCAGTTTCGCCAGTCCCTTGATGTCGCGGCCGCTGGCACCGGGGAACAGGTCGACCAGTTCGTCCAGCAGGGCGTCGTCGACGTCCAGTTCGAACTGCGCCAGCATCACCTGCCAGATCCGGCGCCGCGCGTCGCGATCCGGCTGTTCGTAGCGGATCATCGCGATGCAGCGCGAGACGATGGCCTCGTCGATGTCATCCACCCGGTTGGTGGTGAGGAACAGCAGGCCGTTGAAATACTCCAGCACGCGCAGGAACACGCCGACCACGGCGTTCATGGCGATGTTGTCGTCGCGCCGCTTGA
>JAJYXA010000516.1 GCA_021791235.1 Pseudomonadota bacterium | reverse complement strand
CCAACAGCCGCTGCGCCTACATCGATTCCTACAACCGCCAGGTGGAATCGCACCCGGACGCGAAAAAGGTGAAGGTCATGGACAAGACCTGCCTGTGCACCCACATGCGCAACTTCGACATCTGGACCTGCGGCCAGACCGCGTATCGCCTCAAGGACTCCACCCGGAAGCTGCCGGACGGCAGCTATCAGGTTCTCACTGCAGAGCAGGTCTTCCACGACTACCAGTTCAGCGTCGACCAGAATATCGCGCTGCCGCCCCTCATCGAGACGACGCCTGCCTGACCACCCGGTCGGCTTTCAGTTTGCCATCCGCTGTCGTGCCGCGCGCGCCAGCGGAGCGGGCAGCCGGTGCAGCACCGCCTCGGGGTCGAGGGCATCGAGCAGATTCTTGACGATGAGGCCGAGTTCGGTGTCGCCTTCGCTCACCAGGCGGCGGCTGAAGAACAGGGTGTCGGGATCTTCGCGGCGGCTGAGCAGCAGCAGGAAATCGCGGGCGGTCGCACTGATGGTGAGATCGGGCGCACCGCTGTCCGGCGCGAACCCGCGTAGGGTGACAATGAGGCGCAGGGTGAGCCCGAGATCCTTTACGCGGATGGCGTAACGCCTGCCAACCAGCGGTCGCCAGTCGAGCGTTTGCAGCGCAGGCCACAGCAGTCGGTTGGCCGCCGCCGAAAAAGCCAGGCTGGGTAGCGCGACCGGGAGCCGGGAAATCAGGTTGTTCAGGGAGAACGGCACGGCCAGGTTCAGCATGATTGCTCCATTCCTTGTCGACGCGTCTTTGGTTTAGCGCTCGGCGTCGACCCAGTTGTTGGGGGTTTCGTAAAGCCGCACCCGCTGCAGCCTGAGCTGGTTGCCATAGGTGTCGCGATAGGCGGCATCGAGAATGCGGAAGGCCTCGGCCGCAAGATTTTCCGCCGTGGGCACCACGGGCAGCACCACGGTCTTGTGTCCGGGAAGCGACGCCAGGAACTCGACCACGGCGCGGTCGCCCCGGTACACCAGGAAAGCGTGATCCCACTGGCTGACCAGCAACGCATTGGCAATGGTTTTCACCTCGGAAAAATCCATCACCATGCCTTCGTCGGCCGCGCCTTCGGTGCGATTGATCTCGCCGGAGAGGGTGATTTCGATGGCATAGCGGTGGCCGTGAAGATGGCGGCACTGGCTGGCGTGGTTGGGAATGCGGTGACCGGCGTCGAATTCCAGCCTGCGGGTGATCAGCATGCTGGTTTCGCCCCGTATTCCAAACCTGCACGGCCGTGCCAGTAGCCGTCGATCGCCGGTCCGGGCATGACGCGCGCCAGGCTGTCGGCGGCACACCCATCTCCCGCAAGTGCCGCCGCAAAGGCCTCGACCACGCGCCCCATGTGGCGCGACTGCGGCGACAGGCGCAGGCTGGCGATGCCGAGATCGCGCAGCGCCGGCATCTCGCCGATCAGGGTGTAGACGCCGGCCGACTGCGTCTGGATGCCGTTGAGGGTGAGGAAGGGCTCACCCTCGCGGGTCGCCAGCGCAAGGCCGCCGGGATGGTCGAGGCAGCGGAACTGGCAGTCGTCCTTGGGCAGGTTGTAGTGGCGCGCGGTGAAGCAGCGTGCGGAGTACGCGAGCGGCAGGCGGCCGTAGGCGAAGACCTCGGTTTCCATGCCGGCAGGTAGACGTTCGCGCAGTGACGCCAGGGTGGCGCGTGACATTTCCACCGGCGGCAGCCAGCGCCGGGCGCCCAGCCCGGCAAGCAGATCAAGCGTTTCAGGGTTGTAGACATTCAATGTGGAACCGGCGACGAAAGGCACGCCGGCTTCGGACAGCAGCCGCACCGCGCCCCATTCGTTGGCCTCGACCCCGAAGCGCCCGTCGCCCACGATCTTGCGCAGCGTCTTGAGGTCGGACTCCGACTCGATCAGCGTCTGGGTCGACAGCACCACCTCCTTGCCGGCGGCGGCAAGCTGCTCGCCCAGCGCCAGCCAGTCTGGCAGGCGCAGCAGGTGGCGACGTGAGCACACGCTCTCGCCCAGATACACGCGCTCAACGGGCCACTGTTGCGCCTCCTCGTAGAAGGCGAGCACGTCGTCGCGCGACCAGTAGTACAGCAGCGGGCCGAGGCTGAGATTCATTTCCATGGCCTGTGATACGCCCCCAACGTGTGGCTCTGCCCTTCCGACAGCTTGTTGAGCTCGGCCTGCCAGGCAGGCGTGGGCGTGAAAGCGTCGGCGTTCTTCTTCACCGCGTCGATGGCGGCGCGCCACACCTTCGTCACCTGCGCCACGTAGGCCGGGCTGCGCTGGCGACCTTCGATCTTGATCGCGGCGATGCCCATCTTCAGCATCTCGGGCAGCAGGTCGAGGGTGTTGAGGCTGGTGGGCTCCTCGATGGCGTAATAGGTTTCGCCGCCGACTTCGAAGCGCCCCTTGCACAGCGTCGGATAGCCGGCCTTTTCGCCCTGGCCGTAGCGATCGAGCAGCACGCCATTGAGGCGCGACTCCAGCCCGGTTGGCGTGTCCTTCCACTGCACCGCCTTCGCCGGCGAGCACACCCCCGCCGAGTTGGGCGATTCGCCGGTGCAGTACGACGACAGCAGGCAGCGCCCCTCGACCATCACGCACAGGCCGCCGAAGCCGAACAGTTCGATCTCGACGTCGGTGTGCTTCACCAGGTTTTCAACCTGTGGCAGCGACAGCACGCGCGGCAGCACGGCGCGCTGGATGCCGAAGTGCTCGCGGTAGAAATTCACCGCCTCGTAGCTGGTGGCCGATCCCTGCACCGACAGGTGCAGCCGGAGGTTCGGATATTGTTTCACTGCGTAGCGCATCAGGCCGGCGTCGGCGAGGATCACCGCGTCCATGCCGAGCTTCGCTGCGCGGTCGACGGCGCCGGTCCAGCGGTTCCAGGTGTCGGGCTGCGGATAGGTGTTGAGCGCGAGCAGGACCTTGCGGCCACGGTCGTGCGCGTAGCGCAGTCCTTCGGCCGCCTGCGCCTCGTCGAAATTGAGGCCGGGAAAAGCGCGCGCGTTGGTGTTGTCGCGAAAGCCCATGTAGACGGCATCGGCGCCGTTGTCGATGGCGGCCTTCAGGGACACCAGGCTGCCCGCCGGGCAGACCAGATCAAGCGGCATGGCTTTCCTCCTTCCACAGTTGGCCCGCGCGCGATCCCTGGCGGCTGCCACGCCGCGCCAGTTCGTCGGCGATGCCGTTCAGCACGTCCCACTTCATGGCGCACCACGCGGGCGCCAGCAGGATGTCTGGCGCGGCGGTGCCGGTGACGCGGTGGTACACCACCTCCCACGGCGTGCGCTCGATGAGGTCGGCGGCAATGCGCGTGTATTCCGATTCCGCAAGCGGTTCATATTCGCCGCGCTTCCATTCGATGGCGAGTTTGGTGTGCTTCACCACATGCAGCGGATGCAGCTTGAGACCATCCACGCCGACGTCCAG
>JAJYXA010000523.1 GCA_021791235.1 Pseudomonadota bacterium | reverse complement strand
GCAGGACCGCCGCTTCGCCAAGCTGGACGACGACCGCGTCAACGGCTGCATCCACGACATCGAGCACGCCTACTCGAAGGACGGCGGGCTGGCGGTGCTGTACGGCAACCTCGCCGAGGACGGCTGCATCGTCAAGACCGCCGGCGTCGACGAGCACATCCTGAAATTCTCCGGCCCGGCGCGCGTGTTCGAATCGCAGGATGCAGCGGTCGAGGCCATTCTCGGCGACAGGATCGTCGCCGGCGACGTGGTGGTGATCCGCTACGAAGGCCCGCGCGGCGGCCCCGGCATGCAGGAGATGCTGTATCCGACCTCGTACCTGAAATCCAAGGGCCTCGGCAAGGCCTGCGCCTTGATCACCGACGGCCGCTTCTCCGGCGGCACCTCAGGCCTCTCGATCGGCCATGCTTCGCCGGAAGCGGCGGAAGGCGGCACTATCGGCCTCGTCGAGGAAGGCGACACGATCGACATCGACATTCCCAAGCGCAGCATCAACGTGCGTCTCAGTGAATCCGAACTCGCGCGCCGCCGTGCCGCGATGGACGCGAAGGGCGCGCAGGCGTGGAAACCGGTCAACCGTGCACGCGAGGTGTCGGCCGCGCTGCGCGCCTACGCCGCGATGGCGACCTCCGCTGCCTTTGGCGCAGTGCGCGATGTGTCGCAGGTCGAGCACCCGACCGCGGCGCAGGTGCACGCCGACCCGCTGGCGCGCTTCGCCATACCCAGTCAGCTGAGCTTCAGAATTGGCGCCGGCGGCCTCACCTACGCCGACATCGACAACCACGGCGGCCGCGCGACGATCTGCCTGCAGGGCGCGCACGTGGTGAGCTACCGTCCCAAGTCGCAGCAGGAGCCGGTGGTGTGGGTGTCCGACGCCGCCAGGTTCGCCGCCGGCAAATCCATCCGCGGCGGCGCGCCGGTGTGCTGGCCGTGGTTCGGCGCGCATGATACGGAATCCGGCTACCCCGCGCACGGCTTCGCGCGCACCGTGCCGTGGACCGTGACCGGCAGCCGCAAGCGCAACGACGCCAGGACCGAGATCACCCTGCAGCTGGCCGAGAACGAGCAGACCCGCGCGCAGTGGCCGCATGCCACGCGACTGACGCTGACCGTGATCGTCGGCGACAAGCTGGAGATGCATCTGGCCACCACCAACACGGGGGATACCCCGGTGAAGATCGGCGAGGCACTGCACACCTATCTGCAGATCAGCGATATTGGTACGGCGAGCGTCGCCGGCCTGGAAGGCTGCGACTTCCACGACAAGGTCGACAACTTCGCGCGCAAGACACAGCGCGGCGACGTCACGTTCGACGGCGAGGTCGACCGGGTCTACGTGAATACGCCAGCCGACTGCGTGATCGTCGACGCCGGCCTCAAGCGCCGCATCCGCATCGCCAAGACCGGTTCGCTGTCCACCATCGTGTGGACGCCTTGGGCCGAGAAGGCAGAGAAGATGGGCGACATGGGGCGCGGCAAATCGGGTGCGGGCTGGCGCGAAATGGTCTGCGTCGAATCGGCCAACGCGATGGACAACGTCGTTACCGTGGCGCCGGGCGAGACGCACACGCTGGCGGTGACGTACAGCGTCGAGGCGTTGTGATTTTTTATCCGCGAATACCCGAAGGGCATTCGCGGATAAATGTTTTTCAATCTGGAGACAGCATGCGCGTGATTCTGGTGGCCAACCCGAAAGGCGGCAGCGGCAAGACGACGCTATCGACCAACCTGGCCGGCTATCTGGCGTCAACGGGCGAGCGCGTGGCGATGCTGGACCTCGACCGCCAGAAGTCGGCCACCCACTGGCTGGCGATGCGCGACATGACGTTGCCCGACATCGAGCTGATGCGCGAAGGGCAGAAGGACGACAGCGACTGGCTGGTGATCGATTCGCCCGCCGGCCTGCACGGCAAGAATCTGGAACGTGCGCTCAAGCTCGCGCACAAGGTGGTGGTGCCGATCGCCCCGTCGTTGTTCGACATCCGCGCCAGTCAGGATTTTCTCGCCGCGCTGCATGCCGAAAAGGCGGTGCGCAAGGGGCATGCCTTCGTCGGCGTGGTCGGCATGCGCGTCGATCCGCGCACCCGGGCCGGCGTCACGCTGGAGCAGTTCATGCTGCAGCAGGACCTGCCGGTGCTGGCGTTCCTGCGCAACACCCAGCATTACGTCAACGCCGCGTTCGAGGGCAAGAGCCTGTTCGACCTGCCGCACCATATCGCCGAGCGCGACGTGGAACAGTGGACGGGATTGCTCGACTGGCTGGAGCGCTAAATCCCCAGCCTTTTGCGATTACTTAGTGCGTGGTCGGCTTCATCAGGTTGACCACCTGCGGCTTCACCACGCTCTTGGTCGACGAGCACGAGCCGTCTTCCTGCACGCCGAGCTGGCGCTCGGCTTCGGTCAGCAGGTTGATCACGTCCACGTAGAACTTGTCGTTCGCCATCAGGCGCGCGGTGCGACCGCCCTCGTTGGTGGCGAGCACGTCGGCGCCGGCGTTGATCAGCCATTCCACCACCGGGGCGTCGCCGCCGCCGGCCGCCAGCATCAGCGGGGTGATGCCGAAGAAGATGCGTTCGTCGAGCGAGGCGCCTGCCTCGTGCAGCGCTTCGATGACCTCGACGTAGCCGCGCTCGGTTTCGCCGTTGTACGCGGCCTTCGCCACGGCGGTCCAGCCTTGTGGCGACTTGGCGTTGACGTCGGCACCGGCGGCGATCAGTACCTGCACCGCGGCGACGTGGCCGCCGTGGGCGGCGTGCATCAGCGCGGTCTCGCCGGCTTCGTCGGAAGCGGCGTGATCGGCGCCGGCTTCAAGCAGTTTTTTGATTTGCGCGGCATCGCCCGACTGGGCAGCGGCGAACAATTCCTGGGACATGGTGCACTCCTGCGTTTTTTCCGGATTGCGGTAAGCGTACAATTGTTGACTGATTTAATCAACTATTAGCCCGTGGGGCTTAAGCCATCATGCCCAATCGCCTTGCTTCCGAGTCCAGCCCCTATCTGCTGCAGCACGCCGACAACCCGGTCGACTGGTATCCCTGGGGCGCAGAAGCGCTGGACCGTGCGTGCCGTGAGGACAAGCCCATCCTGCTGTCGATCGGCTATTCGGCCTGCCACTGGTGCCACGTGATGGCGCACGACTGCTTCGAGGACGCCGAGGTGGCGGCGGTGATGAACCGGTTGTTCGTGAATATCAAGGTCGACCGCGAGGAGCGCCCCGACCTCGACCAGATCTATCAGACCGCGCACCAGCTGCTGACGCAGCGGGGCGGCGGCTGGCCGCTGACGGTGTTCCTCACCCCCGACCAGACCCCGTTCTTCGCCGGTACCTATTTCCCGAAGACGCCGCGCTACCAGCTGCCGGGCTTCATCGACCTGATGGAAAACGTCGCCCGCGCCTGGCACGAACGGCGCGGCGAGGTGCTGGCGCAGAACGA